>JAQZAZ010000083.1 GCA_029239355.1 Sphingobacterium sp. | reverse complement strand
TCGGCAGGTGTAGAGCAGATATTTGCTGCCGATTTCAACCAAAAGATCCAAGCTTCCAATGCGCAAAATCACAGCCGTAGTGCCATAGTTAAATTATTGAAAAAGCAAAAAGGAGAGAAGCTGAACTGTGCAGTAAGCACAGACATCATAGAAGAGTCCGCAGACTATATGGTGGCTAAAGTGACTCTAAAATTTGAAAACTTTACCAAGACTGACCTTGTGACTTTGGTACGTGAAGGTAACGGCTGGAAAGTCTCCAAATCAATCAATTCGTATAAATAATATCCAATAACTAGTGGTTTGCCAGTAATAAAAGACAAACCACTAGTGAATCATATGTTTATTTAAGGCCACGTCGTGAGACGTGGCTTTTGTTGTGAAGTTAAATAGTTTCTTCATTCTTGAGGTAATCAATATTGAAAGACTAGGTAGGCAGAACTATGTTAGTAGAAGGATATAATGTTAGGTAAGTTTAGTAGAAGAACAAAGGGAAATATTAGTAGTAATGACAATAGAACATGCTAGATCATCTGGCTGCATCCTGTCACAAATATTGACAAAATTTGTGACAAAAAATAGCTTGTTTCCGTTGTAAATTATTATCATAATTAGCTGTAAGTTAGGGTTCCAATTATTTGTAATAAGACTTACCAGTCGCTGAAAGTTGTAATAAATATTTACAAAATTTGTTACAGAAATAAATGTAGTTTACGGTGCAATTTGTTGTATTATAGTTTTTAAGCGAATTAACAAAATGTTTCCGATTTTTAATTCGTTACGCACTGCGTAACGAATTCCATTTGGACAGATAATATGCGCATTGGTACTATTTTAATTTACGATTTGCAAATTCGTTTTTTATAGACGTTAGGCTGAAAAAGAGTGTTTTTACATTATTAAAAACATTTATTGCTGATCAGTTTAAAAAAAGCTTAATTTGTAAGTTAGGCCATAGTGATTTTAAATAAATTGATAGATGACTCATACTGCTCATAATAAATTAGTTAGTTTTATTTGGTCCATTGCCGATGATTGCCTTCGCGACGTCTATGTAAGTGGTAAGTATCGCTATATTATTTTGCCTTTTGTTGTATTATGGCGTATCGATTCATTGCTGGAAAAGACAAAAGATGCGGTACTGGAAAAAGTACGCTATCAACGGGAGGATGCAGGCCAGATCGAACTTGATCCCGATGGACTTAGACAAGCATCAAAGTATGTTTTCTACAATATTTCACCTTTTATCTTAAACTTTTAGGTTATGGAACCGCAAAGTAATCTACTTATTTATCAAAGTGAAGATGGCGTTACGCGCATCGAGACCCGATTAGAGGGCGAAACGGTATGGTTGACACAGGCACAACTATGCGAATTGTTCCAAAAATCTAAAGCTACCATTAGTGAGCATATTAAACATGTTTTTGAGGAGGGTGAATTGGAAGGAATTTCAGTTGTTCGGAAATTCCGAACAACTGCGGCTGACGGCAAAAACTATGAAATGACTTACTACAATCTCGACGTCATTATCTCGGTAGGCTACCGTGTAAAGAGTCATCAAGGTACCAAGTTCCGTCAATGGGCAACGGCACGTTTACGTGAGTATATCGTCAAAGGCTTTACAATGAATGATGAGCTCCTGAAGCAGGCTGGAGGAGGTAACTACTTTGACGAGTTATTGGCCCGCATCCGAGATATACGCTCATCCGAAAAAGTCTTTTGGCGCAAAGTATTGGATATCTATGCGACGAGTATTGACTACGATCCCAAGACCGATGTATCACAACACTTTTTCAAAACTGTACAGAATAAGATGCACTTTGCAGCGCATGGAAATACAGCTGCTGAGGTTATTTACAAACGCATCGATGCGGACAAACCAAATCTTGGATTAACGAACTTCAAAGGTGAACAACCAAATAAGCAAGAGATACAGGTTGCCAAAAATTATCTGAAGGAAGAGGAACTTAATATCCTCAATCGAACGGTAACTGCCTATCTGGAATTAGCTGAATTGCAAGCACTCAATCGTAAACCAATGTATATGCAGGACTGGATTACGAGACTGGACGACTTCTTGCGTATGGTGGGTAATGAAGTGTTACAACATGCAGGAGCGATAAGCCATGACCAGGCTGTGAAAAAGGCAGAGCTAGAATATGTTAAATACAAGGAGAAGAACAAAAACGAATTATCTAGAGTAGAGAAGGATTTTGTTGCTTTTATTGATACAACAGCCAAGAGTCTAGAAAGTAAAAAGAAGAAGTGACATCCAAGGATAAGACAAATATAAAGATAGTGGGATAGCTCCGAGGAGACTATTTCGATGAATTATTGACTCAAAAATTTCCGAATAAATGAGCATAAAAAGTAGATACTAATATATTGAAACAAATAACTAATATAATCCTTCTGTTTATTCTCGTTCTCTTATTGATTGGGTGTAAATCTACTGAATCGTCTGATTATTTTGGGCAAACCTATCCTGATTCTATCCCCGTTGTTTTTGCCCCGGGGACCGTTTCGGTGAAGGGCCGATTAGAGCATGGTATTTCGTTTACACCTGACACCCGCGAATTAGCTTTTGGCATACTTAACCGGGGAGACTTCAGTGGGAAGATATTTTATGCTAAGAAAATGAATGAAAAATGGACTGAACCAGTTATTTTCGGACCATTAAAAAATGAATCGGTCTATCTTCCCTACTTTTCGCCCAATGGTAAATCCTTACTTTTTACGCAAAGTAAAGCTGGTAAGGACAACGCTTTTACTGATATTTGGATAGTGGAGAAAGTTAAAGATGGATGGGGGAACCCAAAAATGATACGAGCTCCAGTAAATTCGACAAGCAGGGAAGCCAACGCATGTATGACATCTGATGGTACAATCTATTTTTCATCTAACAGAAACTGTGCAGGTAAGGAAAATTGCCACACTGCCGATTTATTCTATTCGAAGTTCAGGGATAATGACTATCAACAAGTGGATATTATACCTGAATTTGTCTCTTCGAATGATGAGGAAAGTGTATTTATTTCGCCAAAGGAGGACTACATCATCTTTTGTAGATATACAGACAATGAAAACGGGGTGGATTTATATATCAGTTATCGTGATACCAACAATCGATGGGTTGAACCTCAGCGAATTGATTCGACAATAAATTCAAAAGATTGGGACAGACGACCATTTGTAAGTGCCGATAATAAGTTTCTGTTTTTTACCCGACTGCAAATCGGGGAAAATGGAATAAACGAATCAGATATCTATTGGGTCAATACGTCAAAACTGTTTAAGCCGTTTGCTTACAATGCACTTTCTGACACAACGATTCGTATCTGGCAAAGATTTGAGATATCCGTCCCTAAAGATTATTTTAAAGATATCGATGATAGACAATTGACTTACAGCGTTAAACAAAATCAATTTGACTGGCTGTATTTTGATCGGGAGCAAATGAAATTATTTGGGCTACCAACTATCGAGGGTAATTTTGAACTGACTTTTTCAGCCAGCGACCAATATTCAAATAAGACCGATCATAAGCTTATTATAACAGTAAAAAAATAATGATTGCCATGTGTCTTTTCACCTCCCCACTCAATGATGGTGTTACGAAGATGCTACGGATTTGGTACAGGAGGTACTTAATAATTTCAGTTATTTCGATCTTCATTGCATAGCGAAAGATATATGAAAAGGAAAAGTAAATTTATACTATTTGGTACCATCACTTAAAGTTGGTCGCATTTGTAGTAATATAATCAATAGTTCTTGGTAAAATACGATGGAATGATTTTATTGGTGATACCGTTGCATAAAGTGCTTAAGTTTTAGAACTTTGCCAAAGTTTAAAGACTTTCTCAAGGTTGATCAGGTGACTTAGTTCACGCTAGTCTTTTGAAATAGCAGAGCTGAGTGGATCTTTTATCATATTATTAAGGACTTTCTTTGTCATGCGGCTCATGAACGAATCGCGATAGGTCTGTCCGATAGGGACAGAATTTTTATAGTGTTCCAATTGAATCATATTCCCGTTTATCATTACAATAAATGGAATTGCAATGATAAAAGATTTATGGATTCGCACAAAGCGATCAGCCTGCAATATATTTTCTAAAGCGCTTATGTTGAGCTGGACCATAATGCTTTTATCATCTGATGTGTAAAAACATACATATTTTGCTTTTGCTTCGATGAATACGATTTCGTTCAGCTTAATTTTAACCAGCTTCCCTTTATACTCTGTTTTAACCAGTATAAACTCTTGCTCTTGTTTAACGCTAATCGAAAGCTGTTGCTGTGCCCTTTCTACGGCTAGCAGGAAACGTGGGAAAAATATGGGTTTTAAGAGGTAGTCCACAACATTCAGGTCAAATCCTTCAAGGGCATATTCTCTGTAGGCGGTTGTGAGAATCACCTTATACCTTTCATTCAGCATCTTCAAAAATTCTAGTCCGGTTATTCCCGGCATTTGAATATCCAAAAACAACAGGTCGACCTCGGTGTTGTTAAGCAGCTGTAATGCGGCTATTGGATCGGCTGCAGTACCCACTAAATCCAAATAGGGAATCTGCTCAATATGTAGTGTCAGCAGTTCGATATTGTGGGGTTCGTCGTCAATTACAATACAATTTATCATATATTAAATATTTATAACAATTTCGGTCATGTAATAATTTTCATCTTCCTTAATTGTAAATGTGTGGTTGCTGCCATACATCAGATTCAGGCGTTGTTGCACATTATTTACGCCGATACCTTTTGATAATTCTTTTGGGCCATTTCTTTTCTTATTGCTTACCAAGATGTTTATTTTGGATTTCCTGGCCAGAATTTCGATTGAAATTTGATTTTTGCCATCATGAAGTTCACCATGTTTAAATGCATTTTCAACCAGGGTAACTAAAGCTAAGGTTGGGATTTTGGCGTCCTTAAGTTGAATATCTTCGCTGTATCTGATTTTTATGTTGTTATTGAACCGGATTTGGTTCATCTGAATAACTTTTTTTATTTGTTTGGCTTCTAAGGCTAACGGTACAATTCCCTGTTCACCCCAATCCTCTAATGCGTAACTCATTATTTCCGATAGCAAATGAACGGCCTGTGAAGCTTCAGGATTGGTTTTATACGTTTTTGTGTAGATAAAGCTCAGTGAATTAAAAAGAAAATGAGGATTGATCTGATATTTTATTGCGGCCAATTCCGCTTTTAACTTTTCGTGCTCCAATTGTTCTTTACTCCTGCGAATTACGTTTGAATAAATGGCTACGGCCGTAAAATAAGATATAACGCTGGCCGCAATATTTAGTATTGTTGTGGTGATAAAAAATGAGGTAGGAGTTAGATTACCAACACTTCCTGGATCGTTTCTATGCACAAAAAATGTCCAGTAATATTCATAAATAGTCAGCAAGGTGAAGAAAGTAATGACCTGGATTGACATTTTTCCCCAACGTCGATTCATAATTGCGGGGATAGCAAAATGATATATAAGCAGGTAGAAAACTACTGTGCCTTTTATGATGGTATGGGTAAGACTTACATAGAGATTAATTCCACCTTCAAATTGATCAACTGTTTTATCAAGGCCCTGAAGTTGTACCAGAAAGAGAAATACGGCGACACTCCATATTCCATAAATCAGGAAAATAACCAAAAACTCCTTCCACTTTATCCTGATTGCTACCGACATTTAAATCCTGCTTGAATAACTTATTGCTGTTCTTAATTTTACACAAAATTAGTTGAAATGGATGATGATCGAAAGTTTTATCTATTGACAATGGGATTATAGGTACGAACGGTACTATTGATTACATCAAAACGGAGAATAGATATAGGTCCGGTAGCTCGATAAAGTGCTTTGGTGATATCAGTATAATAGTTTCCGGCCCGAAATACAGGGACCGGAAATTGATACATTAGGAAATCATGTATTTGTTAAATTGTTGCGAGCTCGGATATTAGTTGTTTAACTATAAAATTAATTGAGGTGCTGACAGCGATAGCAGCTTGATGAGCATAAAATTTCCAGGATGCAATTTATTTATATTTGACAAATGTGGCTACAATTTTTTTAACCTTGATATTATTTGTAATTGAACCGCCTGCATAAGTATTATTCTTTTTACCGTTCTGTAGATTTCCAAAGTCTGATTTTGAAGATCCCGTCACTTCCTCGGTGAGTTTCATAACCACAGCATCCGCACCTTTGGATTGGCCAAGTGTTATTACCTTTTGCTGTGCGGCCTCTATGGAACCAAAACCTTTGCCTATATCCGTTGTCCCCATTACTTCATATTCCTTTTTTATGTCATTTACATCAAAAAAGACATCCACATGCTGGGTTGGAGCATAACTTTTCCCAAAGTAAGATGGCGCAGAACACGAGGTGGCGGCTAAGGCAATCATTGTAACCGATTTGATCAATAAATTTTTCATTTGTTTAATTCTGTATGAGTGATTTTATTTCTTATTTCGTGCAATATTAGGCGAAAAGTATGCAGGTATAAAGTTTTAAGCATCAAAAAAGGTATTCGGGGTATAAACACTGTAATTCACTACCTTAAATAGCTGAAGCATTATTTCAATTGTGAAAAGGTTTAGTACATTGGAAGCAATCTGCAAAACATTGGAAAGCCAGCTCGGAGATATTTTGGAATTTGTAGAGAGCCGAGGAATGAAAGGGAATTCCAAAAGTAAGATTTTATAAAATTAGTCAATCGCTCAAATAACATTGGTGATCTGATCAAGGAAAGCGCGATTGGGAATAAAACATGTCAATCAACATTAGAGTTTTTCAAAATTATCTTTATACAAGAAGAGACGTTACTAATTGATTTATTGTTTGTGTCTAATATTTTTGATAATTCCGGTGGAGTGAGATTCCCAAGCCCTTCTTGGGGCAGTTGTTATTATATTCATTGCTGTTCAAGCGAAACCCGTTTTTATTTATGGATTAAAAATTTTTGAAAAAAAATAGTAAAAACAATTAACTTAATTGTAAATTTACTGGGACAGAGTATCCCATACTAAAACCTGGATTTTTGACTGAATAACTTATTCTTTTATATAAATGCTGACCTGATTACACAAATTGTAAAACAATAGCGAACTGAGATAGTACAACCATATATTTATGTTTTATTGAGCTTGAAATATTAAAATTACTCTTAACCAATTCTTATTTAATTATGATAGAGATAATGCTAAAAATTTTGAAATTCGGAATTGTAGGAATTATAGGGTTAATCATAGATTTTACAATAACATTTATATTAAAGGAAAAATTTAAAATAAATAAGTTCATAGCAAATAGCGCTGGTTTTTTGTTGGCAGTGGTTAATAACTATTTACTGAATAAGTATTGGACTTTTCATAGTGTTAAGAACCACTATATGTTGGAGTTTTTATCCTTCTTTTCGATTTGTTTTATAGGTTTAGTGTTAAATAATACAATTCTTTATATCCTTAATGAAAAAAATAAATTTTCATTCTATTTGTCAAAGGCGGCGAGTATATCGATTGTTATGATATGGAACTTTTCTGCAAATTACTTGATTACTTTTCATTAGCGTACGGAATTAGCTATAACTGAGAGGAATGAATGTTGATCGCTGTTTTTTTTATTTTCCAAAATAAAAAAGCTAAATCGATAAAATAATTAAATAAGACTGTTATAAGTATTATATTTTTTTATATATTTAAAATAATTATTGTTGATTGATACCAATTGTACAACCATAACCTGCTGATCCTTAGAAATATTATATTTTTTACTTGTATCGAACTATTTCCAGCTTAAAAAGAAAAATATCTATTATTTGTTCATATAAAACAATCTTTCGCTATCATTTTATTTGTGAAACAATTGATTTTTTTTGAGATAAGTTCTGCTAATATTTTAGATAAACTAAGATTCTCCTACTCATTTTTTATAAATCTGGTGGGTTTACATACAGCGTAGAATCTTGTCAAGACCGCTATAAACGATTATATAAATAAGCTAGAGTAAACTATTATATAGATAAAAAATTATGAAAAATTTATTTTTAAAAATGAGTTTGTTGATCACTATGTGTTTGATCATACTCGTCCAGTTTCGACTGAAAAGTCAAACAGAATATACTCATTGTGAGTATAAAACAGAAACATCCGTAACGGGGAAATACAAGACTTCTTATGTACCTTCTAGTTGTCAAAGTTGTGTCAAATCTGGAGAAAAGATACCCGTAAAAAATGATCAAGGGGTAATAATCGGTTATAAGTACCAGGGCCAGGTCGTAGGGACGTCAGACCTAGAAGCGAGTTGTGTATCAAATTCTAACAGCAGTAGCACGACTTGCAAGTATAATAAATGGTCCACTAGAAAAGAAAAATGTGAAAGCGTATTTGTACCAGTAGAAACAGGCACCGGAACAGGTACCGGTACTGGAACAGGCACCGGCACTGGAACAGGTACTGGCGCCCGTAAAAGTATTTAGAGCTGTGGATACGTTTTAGAACTTCATCTAATATTCATTTTGTTTACTCTAGACTTTATTAAACTTAATTGAAATATGGAAAAAAGACTCTTCATACTGTCATTTGTACTGTTCTTTTATGGTTGCTTACAGAATAAACCAACTGTAGCCGAACATGGTGATGTAGACGAATTTAAAGACTATTTAAAGATAAGTTATGACTCGGAACAGGCTAAAACATTTGACCAATCGGGATTGATAGATACCGTTATTTATCTACCGTTGGAGACTCGTAAGGATTGTGAGTTTTCGCATATAGATCAACTCGAGGTAAGCAAGAGTCACTTTATTATTTTGGATAAAGGGGCTAATGAAATATTTTTTTATGATAAGAAAGGAAGATTTGTCAATAAAATTTCTCCTTATAATAAGGATATTCCGACCCCTTACCAAGCCATACAGCGAATTAGTATCGACAAGGAGAAAGGAGTATTAGCTTTTAACGATATACATTCGGATAAAATTTACGAATTTGGTCTAGATGCCAAATTTTTGAACCAACGAACTAGAACGATAAGTGATGATAATAAAAGTGATTTTCATGTGTTTGATCATAATGAAATCAGTTTAAATTATTTTTATTCGTCAGCAGTCGAGAGACAAGATGAGTTACCTGCAATTACTATTAAAAATAATTCAAACAACAATACTTTCAATTATTTGTATTATAATCCCAATATTATTGATCATGAAGATTTTATTGGTTTAAATAAATACTTTTACGATTCTAACCTGAACTATTTATTAATAGCTAAGCCTTATGACTACACTATTTATCGGTATGATACAAAAAACATGCTTACGAAGTATTTTACATTGGAACTTCCAGCTGAAAGAAGTCTTCCAGAAGATTTTATAAGTAGTGAATTTTATTCCACTAAAAGAATAAAATATTTAAAAGGCAATCATGCTGTAATTTATAGTATTGCTGATATCTATGAAGCTGGCAACTGGATGTCTTTGAGGACCTACTCCACTGGAAATATAACGAACTATTTATATTATAGGATCAACAAAAAATTATTAGATCTCAATTATATAGTTTCCACTAATCGAACTTATTTTCTGCCCATAATTGGAAGAGAAATCCTTGGTGTTGATAGTGATTATTTTGTTTCAACCGTACCATGCGCTTTACTCATAAAATTCATTACAGAGGAAATTGGTAAAAAAGATTATTGGAATTCACTTCCCGAATCCTTGAAAGCTATATATAAAGCCGGCAACGATCAAAATAATATTCTTCTCCTAACCAAATTAAAGAGCTGAAATGATACTTGGAAAAAAATATTTAGCATTAATATTTATTATTCAACTAGGAAAAATGTGTTGTGTCGCTCAGGTTGCTTGGGAAAAAGATCCGACAATCGTGAATGCTAAAGATTATAAAGAGTTGCGAATAGATCCATCAGCAAGTATTTCAGCTCCTCAAGAAGATTTTATTGACTCAATTGAATACATTGTGCTTGAGACGAATAGAGAGTCAGAGTTTTCGCAAATCACACAACTATGCCCTACATCGAAGGGATATATCATTTACGATAACAACTTAGAAACAATTTTCTTCTTTGACAGACTGGGGAAGTATAAGAACAAATTAACCACGTCAAAAAACTTTAAACAAATAAGAGGGTTCACGGTTGATGAGGTAGGAAATCGTATTTATGTAGATGACATTCTTTCCGAATATATATATGTATTTGATTTAGATGGCGGTTTTAAAGATAAATTAGAAAAGAAAATTTATGTAAGCCAGTTTGGTTTTCAGGATGGCTTTAAAGTGGAATATTATTTTTTTGATTCCCCACTGAATTCGCAGAATGATTCGACGAGAGCGAATTTAGCAATTGTTGATAAAAATAATTCAGAAAAAAAAGGATATCTATGGTATACCCCTAATGCAGTAAATAGCGCTGATATCTTTGATACTCGGTGTTTCTATAATTCCAAGAATATGTTGTTATTGGCTCGTGAGCTGGATAACAATATATATGGTTTTGATCAGGGGAAAATGATCATAAAATTTAAAATAATCCTACCGATCCAGTATTCCTTGCCTATAGATTTTTTAAGCAATCCCATCTATAATAATAAAAGACTTGACTATTTATTGAAGAATCAAGCACTTTCACATAAGCTCAGTAATGTATACCAAAATTCTGATTATCTAACCTTCAGTTACCTGTATAACAAAACGTTGTTATATCATCTTCAGACAGGAGAGAGCTTTGATTTTGACGAAGTGGTTTCGCTGTTGAAACAACGGCAAATGCTGACAATCCAAGGGCATGAAATAAAAGGGGTCGATAGAGAAGCATTTATTACTGATCTAAGTTTTGCTAATATAAAAGATATGGTAACTGATTTGAAAAAAACGGATCAGCTTAAAATAAATCCAAAACTTCGCGAGATCGCTAAAAAGGACTTTCACAACCCTGTCTTAATCTTATTGCATCTTAAAAGCTAAAATTATATGAATATAAATCGTTATGATAAGGTGTTATTGTATTGTATTCCAATTGTACTATGTCTAATAACATTTCATTGGATTCGAATGATCGGATTTGCAGGTATGGATGATGGGTGGATGCTGCTGGAAGATAAATTGATTCCAATGGGATTCACGAATAAAGTTTTCTTGAATATCAACAATCTTCAATATTCCCCGTTGAATACATTGTATTATATTTTAATATATAAAATAGACGGGTTTAATCCCTATTGGTATCATCTCGGATCTTTGCTTATTCATTTATTCAATGGATACTTGGTGTATAAGCTCCTAACGAAAATATTTGAAGTTTTCGAAATTCGACCATTGGAAAAAGAAGAATATCAGGTAGTTCCCTATATAATCATGTTGACCTGGCTGATTCACCCTTTTAATGTAGAATCAGTCGTATGGATTTCGGCTTCGAAAATACCTCTTTATACTTTGTTTTTTTTACTCTCCTTCTACTATTTCATCCTCGCATTTACTAAAAAGCAACATATAGTAGTTTATTACGGATTATCTATAATTTTCTTTATATGTTCCTTTTTGTCCAAGGAACAGGCGTTGGTACTACCTATGGTAATAGGTGTTTTTATTATTATATATTGCATAAAAGAGCAACAGAAAATAAGATTTTCGTATGTAATTTGGTTATCACCTTATCTTATTTTGAGTTTAATTTTTGCAGCAATTACACTCTACTGTTTGCATTACGAAGGAGCGGAGCACCCTTTCGATAAATTTCCTATTGAAAAACGTCTGTTTTTTACTTTCTACAGTTTAGGCTTTTATATTTTTAATAGCCCCCTGCCAATCGACCTGCATTATCACTATCCTTTTCCGATCAAACCGACCGAAGACATACCGATCTTAATTATTGTTATTTCAGTAATGTTAGTTGTTAGTTTGTGCTTTTTATTACATACTTTGAGAAAAGACAAAAACTATTTAACCTATATTTTTTTCTTTCTATTTTTTCTCATCAATATAGTTTTATGTTTACATATACTGCCACTTCCCCGCGCATCTATTGTAGCTGATCGATACATGTACCTTTCTCTTCTAGGGACTTTGTCTGCTATCTACATCTATTTCTTCGACTGGACAAAACTGAAAATAAAAGAGCGATCCACACAGAAGGTCGTATTTATCTCAGCCTCATGCTTGGTCATTATTGGCTTTATGGTATACAGTAACGCACTAGTTCAAGACTGGCTTTCACGATAAATAAAAATTAAGATTATGCAAAATAATAATATTATTTCTATAGCCGCGATCGTAGTATCACTGACTGCAATTGTTATTTTTTTTAAAGGCGGAAGCGCTGATAAATTAAAAAATAAAAATACTGTTGACCATGTAGATAATGCTGATGGGCGTATTCTGTTTTGGGAGATCTATCCTGAACTTGTTATCACAACTGAGGGTGAAAAGATTAACGAACAGGCAGTTATTTTGGACCAATTTGACAATAAGATTGCTTTTTCAGAATTGTTAAAGGTAACGAAGTCTCAAAATCTGCTAATCTTCAGATTTTCCGCTTACGACTGTGATCTCTGTATCAAAAGTACATTACCTCTTCTAAAGAATTATATCAATAAGTTTCCTGAAAACATTAAAGTTGTAGTAGATGGAATGACCGCCAGAGATTTTAGGATCAAATATAAAGAGCTACAAAAAGATATATTTTGGGAAAAAACTATTTTCTTTCTTGAACAGGAGAATTTTGGGCTGTCTTTGGAGAATAAAAATATACCGTTTTTTCTTGTGGTCAATAAAGGAAGCAAACTAATTAATAGGGTATTTTTACCAGATAAGTTGTACCCGCAACAGACAATAGTTTACCTAGATAAAGTTATGGCTTCTTTAAAACATGATTAAACTTGCTGTTTTCATATTGCTATTATTTTCTGTACGTTTTGTTTTTTCACAAGATAGTAAACCAAGTTTTTTTTCAGTAAAAGGAAGATTGAATGACAGTACTACTAACAATAATATCAGTTCAGCTACTATTTCTATTTATAATAAAACGCAAAGTAAATTGCTTAGCTATGGGGTCAGTACTATGAGAGGTGAGTTTGAATTGAACAATATACCGTTAAGGGACTCAATATTTGTTTTGCAGATAGCACACATTGCTTATGGGAGCTTCAAGAATAAATACCAGATTAATTCCCAGAAAGAAAATATTGATGTTGGTATCCTCAAGCTTTCACTTAAAAATAATCAATTAAAGGAAGTTAATATTGATGCTCCTCCATTGTTGGTCAAAAATGATACACTTGAAATTTATCCCGATGCATTTAGTACTTCCGAAAATGCTGTAGTGGAAGACCTCTTAAAGAAAGTCCCTGGTATAGTTGTGTGGGGAGACGGGCAGATCACCGTTAATGGAAAAAAGGTAACCAAAGTATTTGTTGAAGGTAAACGATTTTTTGGTGGAGATCCAATAATTGCAACAAGAAATCTACCAAAAGATGCGATAGCGAAAATTAAAGTATATGAAGAACCAAAACAAGTAGGAACGGAAGAAGATCAATTAAATATGGATATTCTGCTGAAGTCAAAAAGTAAAGCTGGGTTATTTGGTAAAATAGCCGCGGGATCGGGGGGGGAGAAGAGAAAAGAGGCAGTTGGGTCCTTCAATATATTTAATCCAAAAATGCAATTAAGCATATTTGGTGGCGCGAATAATACGAATAAAGAATCATATAGCGTGTCTGATTTTTTGAGAGTCAATACCTATAAGGCTGGAAGTGAAGATCTCAATGCATATGCTTCTAACTTTGATAGAAGCGGATTTAACAACTTTTTTCTTACAGGAGCTCGATTAGAGTACACATTCGATAATAGATTTAAATCAGATGCCAATGGCTTATTTTTCGACAAAAAATCGGATCTCACGCGGAATGTTGAAGAAATTACAGCTATAAATGACCGGAAACGTAATACATTGACAGATCAAATCGAATCTAATGGAGAAAATAGATTCAAATTCGATAGTAAGAATAATCTAAAGGTCAAAAATGGAGAAATTAATATTGAAGCTTCTTTTGATAAGGGATCTCTTAATTCGAATTCTAACACCACGACTTTAATTCTTGAAGACACAGTAGAATTATCTAAAGTAAATAATATTAAAAAAATCGCTAGTGATGATAAGACTCAAACATTCCATTTGGATTATAAATTGTCAGAGGCAAGTGCGAGTGCCGATAAAATAAGATTAACATATAATTTTTACCAGTATTTTCGGGATAATGTTAGCCAACAATTTTTGTCTACTTCGGAAAGCCTATTGCCAATAGATAGCCTTTCAAGATCAACCGTTAACGATCAGGATCGAACGGCTCATGAGTTTCGTTCTTCATTTGATGTGTTTTCAATATTTGGAAAAACTTCTAAATGGAGATTTCAGATAGCAAATCATCTGCGCGTTGAAAATGGTGTCGAAAATCAAATTGATCTGATTGAAGGTCCGAAGAGTGGAAAATACGATATTGTTAACAACCATTTGAGCTACACGGACAAATTAAGGGAGCAATATTTGACTCCCGAAATTGGAGTTTCTCGGGCATTTATCAAAGTAATAGGCAGAGGGTCAAATCTTTTTTATTTTGATGCCCGGCTTAAACATGAAACTATATGGAGGAAGAATCATTCAAATAATGAGGATCGACAGATTGTAACTAAATTTCAATCCTTTTTACCTTCAAGTTATGTAAGCTATACTGTGAATAGGACTGGCAGTAAAAAAATAGTTGGATTCTATTTCCAGCAATATAAGATCAGACCACAGCTTTATCAACAAATAAGTTTGATGGATTCACTTTATACTGTTTACAATTATGTAGGAAATAAAGCTTTACAATCAGAAAAACGGGACGAGTACGAGCTTCGTTACAATAATAGTCAAACTAAAAACAATCTCCAGCAAAGTCTTTCAATCAAATATATAAAGCGGGATAATCAATTGGTCGATAGTACCATTTATGGTGATAATGGTGAGACGGTTGTATATACTGCAAATACCAAGGGCAAGCCAATGTTTGCAATCGATTACAATTTTACAAGTGCCAGGAAAATGTTTGGAAAGCCTCTAAATATCTTTCTTCTAGCAAACTTTGGGCGTCAAAAAAATAAATTTTTTGTTAATTCCGAAGCGAAAGAAACAAAAAATACAAATGTGAGTTTAACGGGAATATTTACATATGACCCCCATCCAATGTTAACGATAAATCTGTCTAGTAGTTTTGAAAATAGAGATTCAAAAAATAAGGAATATAAAATTAAATCCCAACGAATCGGATATGAGACTACATTTACGTTAAATTGGCCCAAAAGAACTACAATTATAAATTCATTGAATTCGCAACGCTATTTAATTACAGGAATGCCTAGTCAGACACAATATTTATGGAATACACATGTTGGTTATAGGTTTGCCCAGAAGGAGCAATTTGAAATTAAATTCTCAATGTATGATATACTTCGTGAGAGAAAAAATATACGCAACTCTGTAAATAGTAATATGGTGAGAAGTGAAGTTGTTAATAATTTGCAACAGTTCTTTCTTGTCAGTTTTTCCTATTTCCCTAGAAAATTTTAACGCCATTATGATGAAACAAGTATCTATTATTATTCCTTTGTTTAATGAAGAAACAAGTATTGGTGCATTACATGCTGTGTTGAAGACTATAATTGGCCAGATCAATACGACCTATAAGGTTGAGCTGATTCTTGTCAATGATGGCAGTACAGATAATACGTCAGAGAAGCTAAAGATGATTGAATTCCTAACATGTGAGGTTAGAGTAATTAATTTTTCTAGAAATTTTGGTCATCAAGCAGCTCTCAAGGCAGGCTATGATCATTGTACTGGGGAAGCAATAATATGTTTGGATGGCGACCTCCAGAACCCACCTGAATTAATTATTAAGATGCTCGATTTATGGGAATCACGTTATGATATTGTCATCTGTAGAAGAAAAGGAGCTAAACAAAATAGTGGATATTTAAAAGATATATCGTCACGAATATTTTATAAAATGATGAGTTCGATTTCGGAAGTAGAAATCGAGTCAAATGCACCGGATTTTCGGTTAATTGATAGAAAGGTTCTTACCGAACTATTAAAGTTTAAGGAAAGGGAACTTTTTTTCAGAGGCATTATTTCCTGGGTTGGTTTTAAAAAAATAGTACTTGAATATGATCACGCGAAGAGAGAACACGGTAAAAGTTCCTATCATTTCCTTAAAATGATGCGACTAGCATTAGTTGGAGTCACGGCATTTTCCACCAAGCCATTATACCTTTCTTTTGTCCTTGGATTTATTATCATTATACTGGATCTGTTATATATTATATACGCTCTATTTGTCCATTACAATGGTGAGACGATTTCAGGTTGGACATCATTGATTATTGCGATTATGTTTTTTGGGGGAATTCAACTTTTCTTTCTCGGAGTTTTGGGATTATATATTGCTCGAATATTTATACAAGTCAAAGAAAGACCATATTATATCGTAGAAAGTTACAATTAAACATTTAGACTTCGATGATGAATTTATCAAAAATAAAACCAGTACCTTGTTTGTATGCAATCGGTATCTATCTTATTTCCTTGATGGCTGTCTACCAGTTGATGGATTTCTTATCGCTGGTTTATGCTATACCTAACGAAAAGAATTTGCTAAACTGGGACTCTAAATGGTACTATTCTATCCTTGAGGAAGGATATCGTTATCAAGAACGGACGTGTAATCTTGCATTTTTTCCTTTGTTTTCTTATTTCTGGAAGAGTCTTGGACTTTCGATTGTTGGTATATCATTTCTAAATTTTATAATATTTTTACTGTCATTTTGGATTGGGACTCAAAAAACTTCGTTTTCGATATGGAGTTTACTTTTTGTTCTTGTTTTGCCTTCCAATATATTTTTTGCTTTACCATATTCAGAGTCACTTTTCTTTTTCTTTTCTATGTTGATTGTTGTGGGAATTAAAGAGGATAAAATTGGATTGCAGGCATTAGGATTTACTTTTGCTTCTCTGACCAGATCTGTATCCCTAATTTTTATTCCAGCTTTATTAATAACATTTTTCTTTTCGGGAAGAAAAAAGAAAATAGATGTTTTGATCAATATTGGTTGCTGTTTATTGGGAACAATACTCGTAGCAATTATGCAATATCTACATACAGGAAAATGGCTGTATTTTTTGGAAGTACAAAAACAATGGGGGCGATCATGGGGATTACCTAATTTTCCATTGACTACCTTCAACGCCGATAATATTTTGGCTTTAGATATTTCCTCGTTGGCGTTGGGAATGGTTTCTATTTATATACTTTTAAAATATTTTTATCTATATTTCTTTAAAACTTCGTCGAAAAGGAATCTAAATTCGGAGGATTTAGCCACGATATTTTGTTGTTTATACGTGGGGGCAGTAGTTTTTTTAGATGTGTTCTTTACGAGGTCCCTTTCTGATAAAACTAATATATGGAGTTTAAATCGTCATGTAATCTCAACATTTTTTGGAGCATGGCTTTTACTCCAGCAGCAAAATAAAAAAGGCAATCTTATAGACATATATATAAAAACTGGTATTGCATTTTTTGTTTTTGCAATAAGTGAACTTTATAGACACCCATCTCAGATTCTTTTTTATTTTGTCTTCATTTCATGGTTTTATATTGGCAACCGGCATCAGGATTATCTGTTAAGGGGGGTGATTCTGATATTTATTATTTATGAACAGATTGTAGTCTTTCAGGAATTCCTTTTGAACAAGTGGGTTGGATAGTATTTTTAAAAATTCACCTCCCCATTCCCGCTACTCACCGAGTTTTCCTGATCGTTGGTCTAAAGCCCATAGGCTAGGGGCGTATAGTGTCGTAGTTTTGAGTCAACAAATAAGAACAACAGAACTAACACAATAAAATAAAGACATTATGAACTCATTAGTAAAAACATTCGCAGCAGCAGCCT
>JAQZAZ010000297.1 GCA_029239355.1 Sphingobacterium sp. | reverse complement strand
AGCCGTGTAAATAATTTTGTTTATTCTCCTTTTCTTAGGGAAAATACAAATATATTTTATATACAGTATTCGACAAGTCGAAATGTCGAATACTGTTTTTTTTTAATTGGATATTAAGGTTCTATTTAGCTTTAAGTATAGTTTAAACATACATTGCTGATAACATTACTGTTTTTACAAATGAGCAGGATAAAGCAATGCTGAGGTGTAACTTGAGCGGCTTATTTGGTTTTTAAAAACCAAAGCGATAAACCTCTGGGTCGGGGCAGAGCCCCAATTTTAAATTATGCAGATTTATTGAGGACATCTGAGAATAAGATTTTCAGTTGGCTCATAACAAAATCCCAGTTATCGTATCTTCTAGTCAATTTTTTAGAAACATTTTCTACAAAGGACAGCTTGTATTTTGAAAGTTCACAAATACAATATTGACCGAGCGGTCTGTTTGTGTTATACTATCAAAAACAGACCACATGGTCTGTAATGTTTAAATTGTGAGGCGATAGAATGAAACGAGAGAAAAAGAACCTGCAAAGCAGGCAAAGAATATTTGAAGGTGCTCTAAAAGAATTTTCTGCAAAAAGCTATGCGGAGGCATCGCTCAACAACATCTGCAATGATAATGACATTTCCAAAGGCATCATTTACCACCATTTTAAAGACAAAGATGAGCTGTACTTACTATGCGTCAAGGAGTGCTTTGACGCACTGACTGCATATTTGTCTGATGCGATCAAAACGCTTAATGAGGCAGTTGAGGAACATCTGCGAGGATATTTCGACGCGAGACTTCGCTTCTTCAGCGAAAATCCGCTGTACTTAAACCTATTCTGTAATGCCATTATAAATCCGCCGGTGCATCTGCTTAACGCTATTAGCGAGATAAAAAGTGATTTCGATACGCTCAATATTTCTGTTTTGACGGCGCTTCTTGAACGGGTATCTTTACGCCCTGGTGTAACTGTGTCGGAGGTCGTGGAGGATTTTCGGACCTACCAAGATTTCTTCAACGCTCGTTATCTATCCATACAGCAAGGCTGCTCCGCCGAGAGCATTCTGCATGATCATGAAGAAAGGTGTCACCGTCAGCTAAAAATGCTGCTATATGGTGTAATAGGATGTGAAAAATGAAAAGTGAAAACAACATGGTGAAAGAATCTCTTTTATCGGATGTAAAAACGTCTAAGGCTATCGTCAAGCTGGCTATACCCGCTACGATTGCGCTCTTAGCAAAAGCAGTATACAACATCGTTGATACTGTTTATATTGGAATGTTGAACTCGGATACTGCACTAGCAGCTGTGGGAGTTACGCTGCCATTATTACTTATATTTGTTTCAATTGAAAACATCTTCGCAGCGGGAGCAGCTGTTTTAGCTGGCCGTCAGCTTGGTGCAAATGATAAGAAAGGCGCGAATACTACCATTTCCACCATCGTTATACTATCGGTGTTCATTGGAATTGCACTGTGTGTCGGTGGCATATTTTTTATGGAATCGCTGCTAAGCACGTTCGGGGCTTCAAGCGAAGTGCTTCCGCAGGCCAAGGAGTATGCTTTTTGGATGTTTATTGCAGCGATATTTAACCTGCCCGCGCAAAGTCTCAACTGTGCCGCAAGAGCCGAATCATCGGTGAGGATATCTTCTATCGCTGTAGTCACCGGTGCGGCGCTCAATGTTATACTCGACCCGATATTTATGTTCAATTGGGGCTTTAATATGGGCGTGGAGGGCGCATCGCTAGCGACGACTATCTCACAGTTTGTGACTTTCGCAATAATCACCTGGTTTTATTGGGGTGGCCGGTCTATCATCAAAGTAAAGCTCGAATATTTCAAGTTTAGCGGCAAGCTGCTCAAGACTGTTACACTTATTGGGATTCCTTCAGCAGTAATACAAATATGTATCGCTGTTGCCACCTCGCTCACAAACGTGATGGCGGCGATGCTTCCAGAGAGTGATCTTATTATCGCAGCATATGGCGTTGTTCAGCGGCTTATTCTAATAGGAGGTTACGTTATTATGGGGTTCATGCAAGGCTATCAGCCGGTTGCAGCTTATTCATTTGGGGCAAAGAATGAGGAACGCTTTCACGAATCTGCTCGGTACGCAATACGCGCCACGCTTGTGTTATCCGTGCTGGTAGCGGCGATTTACGTTACGTTATCGCGTCCACTCATTATGCTTTTCAACCGCAATCCGTCAGTCATTGACTACGGCATAAAGCTGCTTATATCGCAGGTGGTGTTGTACCCTGCATTTGGTTTGTGTTATATGATGACTATCACCTTCCAGACAATAGGTTCGTCGCGGTATGGATTATTTTTATCGCTTATCAGGCAGGGAATATTTTATATACCATTTATTCTTCTACTACCAGGCGTATTTGGTGTAAGTGGTATCTACTTTTCCCAGCCTGTTGCTGATGTATTGACGCTGATTGTTTGTATATTATCAATCAAGCCTATGAAACAGATAGCAACGAGAAACATGGTGTTATAGTATTATTTAATATAATGTACAGTAGAAGCTAGGTAATTATGGATTTATGAGTTATTAAATTTGCCCGGGGCAAATCTCGGGCAAATTTTTATATTTTTAGATTAATTTAGATTAATTAAAATAAAAATATCACACATAAAATTCATTGAAAATATCGTAAAAATAACTAAGAATAATCAAAACATGATATAATTGCCTAATACACCGCACGTTGAGAGTATAATTCTGATGACGTATTGTGGTTCAGAGGACAAAAAGTAGAAGTTGACTACAACATATAGTGGTTTGAGGAAGAAAAATGGGTCAAAAATCGGTAAAAAAGCACCGTTTTTTGACCCATAAAAATAGGGTGTTTTATAGATGACATTGGATAATTTGAGGTTTTTCATGTGAAGATGATTAAATTTGGTTGATAAAATGATGAGTGAATTATATACTGTAGATGAATATAAGTAGATTTACATGCAATAGAATTTTATATAGTTAGGAAAGAGATAAACTGGGATTTATAAAATAGGGGGATATTTAACTTGAGAAAGATACTATATTTGTTATTTGTGTTTTGTCTGACCATATCGTTAGTAGGATGTGGTGAAAGAACAGCTAAAACAGAGGAAGATATACTTGGAATAATAACTAAAGAATTAGATTTAGATGTTTCGGTACAAAAAATTGGAACTATTAACTTGGACGATGTTGTTCTGGTTTCCTATATGACTGGAAATGAGTATCAGGCACATACTTATGGGTATGCAGAATTTGAAAAACAAAAAGACAATTGTAAATTTTTACGCACTTATTCAATGATGGAAAGAGGCATTGATTTGCGAAGTGCATTATATAATGACTCATATTTGTTTGTTATTAACAATGATAATTGCAAGAGTATTAGGATTAGTTTTAAAAGTGGGAATGAAAAATTGATTATAGTAGACAAAATTCCATTTGTATATTATTTAGAGAATGCTTTAGATTCAAATTTTGAATATCATTTTTTAAACAAATATAGTGAAGAAATTTCATTGTAGATAGTTATAAATCTATAACTAAAACAATTTCTTATTTGTTGAAATGATCTAGGGTCATAACCACTATTTTTAGGAAACTATGTCGCATTCTTTATAAAGATTTTCTAAAAATAATGAATTATGTAAGTTTTAAGCAAATAATTGCATGCGTTAAAGGAATGCTG
>JAQZAZ010000296.1 GCA_029239355.1 Sphingobacterium sp. | reverse complement strand
CAATCCAACCAGCATAGCAGTGCTTGACGAAGAGACACTGGAATTATTAAAAGACACCGTTGATGACACCGCAGATGAAAATGGATGGGCATTTTTAGGGGAAATCGGTAGTCTTTTCAATAAAAGAAAACCAGATTTTGATGCGCGAAATTATGGTTACGACAAGATGTCCCACCTTTTTAAAGCCTATACGGAGGATTTTGAAATTGAAGAACGTAACACGGATAAATCGAGAATAAAACATTATTACATTCGAAATATTATCAAACGACCTTTATCTGCCGTCGCTCCCTCACCAAAAGCTGAAGACAAAAAAACAGTAGCAACCACTGATGCAAAAGCACAGGAAGTTACGGCAAAACCTACCAATCAAAATGCACGAAAAAAAGGTCGCCAAAATAAAAAACCTCAGGAGACAGCAGTAACTGAAAATCCACCGAAAGAGCTTGCAGCAGTTCAACAGAAGGAGGAACAACAAGCAGTAGAAAATATCGCTCAAAATGATTCTCCCAATCATATGTTATTTCCAGCAGCAGGAAATAAAATTACAGCGGATGATACAAAAAAAGCGCAAATCAGAATTACGAAAGATTTTAAGCCTCTATTTCCAACGAAATCACAAAAGCTCCGGATCGTTATTGATTCCAATGAGTATGAATGCAATTTCACGTACCGTGGCCGTGGATTCCATGTCCTTAAACTAGGAAAAGAGGCCGCAACCCAACTTGGACTAGCGGAAGGTATCCAGCTAGAAATTACGAAACTCAACGAGCATACCTATACACTCCAAAATCAATCCCGCTAATTTTAGCGCCGGATGGACTGAAAAAAACACTTGAAGTACTGATTGAACCCAATGTAGTTGATCGATCAGTACTTCAAATGATACAAGACCATGTGCGAGCTCATGTATCTATCGTATCAGCATCGTCTGATCCCGCAGCAGATTAAAATCCCCTGAAAACAAGGAGTATATCATCACTATTTTCCAGCTATATTTGTTTATATTCAGACTGACTTGGGACATTATTTAAGGATGATGACCCTGATAAAAAAATCCAAGGCGGACTAAATGTCGGATCTGATGTACCGACAAATAAGATCATTCATTCTTGTTTAATACAATGGAGATAAAAAAGGTTTTCAATTATATATGGGTACTAAGCAGTACCCTCGTATTTCTCGCATGTGGGCAGCGTAGCACCGCAGATTCAGCGCAACCGTCGACTAGTGAAAATAAACACACGGACATTCTGCCCTATGATTCCACAACGCGTACAATTCATGTACTTGTCGCATTATGTGATAATACTTATCAGGGAATCGTACCTGTTCCCAAAGCAATCGGTAACGGTCAGGATCCGGCCAACAATCTCTATTGGGGCTGCGAATATGGTATAAAAACTTATTTCAATCGCAGTAAAGATTGGAAACTTTTAAAAAAGTATAAAGCAAAAGGTGCAATTCTCGAGCGTTTGGTCTATAAACACAGGTCTGAAAACTATTACCTTGTTGCAGATGCCTATGATGGCAAAGAGATTAAGCTGTGTACAGTTGATTTTCTCCGAGGTCTGCATGGCCAGCTAAAAGATACACTGCAGGTAGACAACAAGATTATCGGAATAGCAGGCAATGCAAAGCTCAATGCTTATATCGGACATGATGGCCTTATGGATTTCCAACTAGACCAGCGTTTCAAAAACACCGACCACCAAAAGCGGAATGCGATTATCCTCGCTTGTTATAGTAAAAAGTATTTTGCACCTCATATCGATAAGGAAACTGTAAACCCCATTCTCTGGACAAGCCATTTGATGTGTCCAGAAGCCTACAGTCTCCATGATGCGCTAACAGGGTATATAAACGGAGAAAGCAACGAACAAATTCAGGAAAGAGCAGCAAAAGCCTATTCCAAATATCAGAAATGTAGTCTCCGTGCGGCAAAGAACCTGTTGATCACCAATTGGTAACAGGTTTATCTTCCACCGGCAAACTCCATCGTGAAATGGTAGTTTTCGTCAATAGGCACTACTTTTCTATCAACCTTGCGCAGATCACGCGCTTCTTCTGTCCATAGAAAAGGATAAAATGAAAACACCTGATTTCCATCCAATTTTTGTACATCTTCAGCCCATTCCTTCCATTTAAATGTTTCATAAAATTGACGGATGTCACCCTTCAATGTCCAATAAATAAAATCAGAATAGCCGCACTCCAAACTTTCCCATTGCAAGGTGTCCTGTGCAAAATAATAGACCTGTCCTATGCCCTCGCCCAAAGCTCCAGCATTAATCGCGAAATATCCTCCCAAAACATCATCGGCAATTAACAAAAAACCACCTTTCTCCCCTTCTTTGTCAAAACTTTTCCCTTTGTTCCACTCCATAATACCTCGATTCAATTTAGTCGAACCAGAGCCTAGGATCCGTAGCCATCCCCCATCGATGAGTATTCCACCGGTTTGATGAATAATAGCACCCATAGGTGATTTTGTGGTAATCTGAGCTCGTAATAACTCTTCATCTGCACGTTTTGGATTTCTGGGCAGTACCTCATAAGAATTACTTGCTCCCTTCATCCATTCTTCGACCAGACCCCATCCTGAATCTGTCGGATTAATCAACTCATTTAGACTCTTCATTCCTTGTCTTTTGTATTCAAAACAAACCATACTTACTTCCCTTACGACCTCATCTACCGTAGAAAGAAGAATAAAGCGACGCATCTTGAATTGCCGAAATTACCACAATTCTTCCTGTCATCCAAATCACATAAGTTCATTAACTAAAGTCCAAAACAGGATTTAACCGCCACTTTACGCACAAAACATAAGAACCTTGCAGCAATTTTCGTTAAATTTAGACCATGCAACATGAATTAGAAAAACTTCGGTATCCCATAGGCCGCTTTGCCGTACCAGATCATATTGACAAGCAACTACTGAATGATTGGATAAAAACAATCGCAGACTTCCCCGCACGACTCAAATCCGAAGTCAGCGACCTGCCAGATATCGCTTTAGAGAAACGATATCGTCCAGACGGTTGGACCATCAGACAGGTGGTGCATCACTGCGCTGATAGCCACATGAATAGCTTTGTCCGTTTTAAGTTAGCGCTGACAGAAGATGACCCTACGATAAAACTCTATGAAGAAAACCTGTGGGCCGAACTTCCGGATGCAAAACACAATCCAATTGAAAGCTCCCTTAAATTATTAGGAGGCTTGCACCAACGTTGGGAAATCTTGCTTAAGAGCCTGAGTGATGAGCAACTTGAACGAGCCTTTATTCATCCGGTTACAAAACGGTATATTTCCCTTAAAGTAAATATAGGTCTCTATGCCTGGCATTGTAATCACCATTTGATGCATATCGTCAACGCAAAAAATAGATCGGTCTAACGATAAAGTCTTATTTTCAGGTAGCTGCCAAAAAAGTCAATGCGACCCCTTGAGAATTACCTATTCCTAGGCCGTCAACGACAGCGTGATAATAAAGGCACCAAAGGCTCCCAAAGCAAGGCCTACGATACCGGCGATCAAAAATGTCCGCAGATAATAGCCAAACGTTTTGGTCTTTTTCTGGACGATATGGATAATCCCCGCTATCAGGGAATAACCTGCACCTACGCCAAAAAATAGCATAAAGGCTAGGTCGATCAGCATACCTGTGAAATCTAAATTCGCAGAAGATAACATCGTGC
>JAQZAZ010000295.1 GCA_029239355.1 Sphingobacterium sp. | reverse complement strand
AGTTCTTCAATTTTATTCATATCCGGCCCGTCATCAAGCATGTCAATGGTGATCATTTCGATATTGAGTGCCTCGCAAATGGCAAAGTGCCGATCATAACCAGGACTTGGACACAAAAACTTTACTTTAGGCAATTTCCCCCATGGGCGATCACTGTCAATAACACCCTTAAGCAATGCTCTTGAAATCGTGTCATACATGATTGTCAGACTTGAATTGCCGCCAACAATGACTTCCGTAGGACGAACATGAAGGATTTCAGCAAACAAGTCTTTTGCTTCTTGTATGCCGTCTACTCCTCCATAGTTGCGAATGTCACTGTGATCAACAACGTCCATTGTGTTCGTGTTCAAAATGTTAAAAAGACCTGATGAAAGATCAAGCTGATCTGGACTTGGCTTTCCGCGAGACATATCTAATGAAAGATTCTTGCTCATAAATTCAGCATACTTTTCTTCTAATCTCGAATAAAGTTCAACCAATTCATTCTTGGCTAAAGTATGTACATCACCCAAATGAATGTCCTCCTCTTTGCAAAAAAAAGTTATTGTATCATGAATGAATCGTTTGTGATTGCAGTTTTACCTTTTTAATGGCGATAAGTTGGTTTTGCCCCATTGCTCATTATATGAAAAAAAGCCGATGACTTCTATATGATAGGAATAATTGATTCATTTTATTTTCAGGTTCACTCTAAAAAAAATGTTATCCCTCCTGCATGATTTATCAATTGACCTTAACAAAGCGAACCTAAAAAGGAGCCCAATAAAAAAGCCCTATATACAGGTCTGTCAAAGTTTTAGTCAATGGTGTCATGGATATATTTAAGCAGCGCTCCTCTCCCTCCTTTCAAATAAAAGGATACAACAAAACCAAACGTCATTTCCGATTTTTTGTGCTGTTATTCTCTATTGTTACGATTCATCGTTGAAATGGATTATCTTGACATTTTCAGCGATACAGTCGTTCATTCATTTTGTACAGAAACCGTATAACTGCCCTTACCTATGCTACAATAGATCAACAATACTATTGGAGGGATCAGCTTATGTGGATTTCTAGAATTAAAGAAGATGCGCGGACGGCACTGCAGGGCTATTCCATTTCAAGTGGTTTATTTATCCTCCTCTATTTCCTGGTTGTTGTCATTCCGCCAACAATCATCGATATCGTGTGTCTGGAGGATTTGAGAACTGGACCAATCAGGCGGATTCTCCGCCACTTTCTTATTTGATCCAATTTCTTTATTACATTTTGAGCATCCCAATGCAGATTACTATTTATTGGTACTTCCTAAATTTGATTCGAGATCAGGATCTTAAAATCTCATTCTTATTTAAGGTCTACGAACACGGAAAAACAGTATTTAAGCTCATTTGGGCTAATGTATTTATGACCATTCTTCTTTTTCTATGGCTCCTGCTATTCATCGTTCCTGCAATCATCAAGTCCTTTTCCTATTCCCAAACCTACTTCATTTTAAAAGATCATCCGGATTATTCGGTAAGTAAAGCCATTAAGAAAAGTCGGCAGTTAATGAAAGGTTACAAATGGAAACTGTTTCTTCTTGGATTGAGCTTCATTGGTTGGTGGCTCTTGTCAATTGTCCCAACCCTTGGCGGAATTATTGCTGCAGGATTTATTGGCTTTATGATTAATGACTTAATCGGCTATTTATTTCTCGCAATCGGTGTTATTGGAAGCATTTGGATGTATCTTTGGCTCGTCCCTTACTTCTACACTTCATTAGCCATTTTTTACGAACGACTGATTTTGACTCAACATCCTGAATTAAAGGAATAAAATTAACAAAACCGCCCAATACGGGCGGTTTTACTGTTTTCACTTATTAAATTGCGAGTTCGAATTTAATACCGGATGGGTCTTTAGCAAATACCCGGTCTCCATCGCTGTTGACTGCCGTACCTAGTTTCGTAATCCGGTCGATTGCGTTTGTACGTTCCTGATCCCCCGGGAAAACAAGACGATAATAGTTCAATCCGACATGCGGGCCTTCCTGAACTGGAATACCCCTGCTGTTCCAAACATTCAATCCTAGATGATGGTGGTAGCCGCCGGTTGATATGAAATCAGCATAGGGTCCATAAGCGGCAACCAAGTTAAATCCTAGCCCTTCCACATAGAATTTCTCAGTTTCTTTCAGATTAGCAACTTGGAGATGGAGATGCCCCATTTTTGTTCCTTTAGGTAATCCGGTCCATGGTTCTCCAATTAATTCATCAAGCAAGTGTTCATCCATCGCTTCTGTCGGCATAAACACCTTTCCATTTTCCCATTTCCACTTATCCGCTGGGCGATCACGGTAGATTTCTATTCCGTTTCCGTCAGGATCTTCCAAATACAATGCTTCGCTGACTGCATGATCTGCGCCGCCGACAAGGGGATAATCTTCTTTCATTAAATGCGCGGTTACCGCTGCCAGATCCTTTCGCGACGGAACAAGCATTGCAAAATGATAAAGTCCGGCGCTTTGTTTAATCTGCGGCAGCACATCCTCAGGTTGCTCAATCGTGAGTAGCGGATTTGTTCCGTTTGCCGAGAAGGTGATTACCTGTTTACTCTCTTGCAGGATGCTGAGCCCGAGAATTCCTGAATAAAAATCCTTTGAACGCCCCAGATTTCTCACAAATAAATTAACTTGATCTACATACATATTCGGTGCTTCGTGAAAATTCATAGTAACCCCTCCTGATTTTAATCATTTATCTGTTTGTTAAGAATCCAATAATTACTTTATGTTAGTAAGTATATAATAATAAGTTACAAATGTCTAAACTTCTTTCTCGCTGTTCTTATGTACTTAACCTGCCCGCGTTTGGATATATCACACTGTGGTAAAATAAGAACAATAAAAACGAATCGAGGAATAGGCATGGATCAAAGACTGAAACGGAATCAGGTACCGATTGAAAAAACATGGAATCTGATCGATCTTTTTCCAACGCGAAACGCGTTCTTGACGGAACTAAAGGCACTACTCAAAAAAGCCAATGAATTGGCAAGTATTAAAGGTAAGCTGGCTGTAAATGGACCATCTCTCTTACTCGCTTTAGAAAATTATTTTGATTTTTCAGCTCGATTATGGCGGCTTTCGACTTATGTGAGTCTGAAACAATCTGCGGATAGCAGCGATCCAGAAAATCAGGCAGACTCCGCACGTGTAGATGCTGCAAGCGCGGAAATTGATACAACACTTTCCTTTTTTGAGGATGAATTAATGAATTTGGATGAAAAACAATTGAGCGCCTTGGAGCAGAATGCTTCAGGTCTCAAAGAATATCGTCCCTATTTCAAAAAATTGTTTGTTTTGAAACCTTATCGGCTTCATCCGGAAGCGGAGAAAACGATCAAGGCGCTATCAGAGGTCCTGGAAGCTCCTTACACGATCTACGCTCGCAGTAAGCTTGCGGATATGCAGTTTTTGCCGGTTAAGGACAGCAGCGGCAAAACCATACCGATGTCTTTCACACTTTATGAAAATAGTTATGCATCAACAAGAGACACAACACTTAGAAGAAATGCCTATGATTCGTTTATCAAAACACTGGATGCTTACAAAAATACTTTTGCTTCCGTCTATGCTGCAGAAGTGGCGAAAACAGTCGCTATAGCGAAACTGCGTGGATACAAGACCGCAACCGAATATCTGCTTCAGCGCCAACTTGTCAGCGAAGAAATGTACAATAATCAGCTC
>JAQZAZ010000082.1 GCA_029239355.1 Sphingobacterium sp. | reverse complement strand
GCCTACCGGTGTCCAGGCAAGTCCGGTAACAACTCCCGGTGGATTATCCTGCTGCGCTTTGTCATGTCTGGAAACCTGTCTGCCAAGAAGTTCCTCCAGCTCCTCCGTCTGTATCTTATAAGGAAGCTCTGCTTTGTTCGAAACAATCTTTTCGGAAGCCACCCGGGCAAGCGCTGCCAGTTGTTTTTTCAGTCCCCGGACTCCGGCTTCCAATGTATAGTCATTGATAATTTTATAAAGGATCTCATCTTCCACAACCAGCTGTTCTTTTGACAATCCGTGTTCTTCTAAAACCGATGGTATTAAATAATTTCTTCCAATATGAAATTTTTCATCAACGGTATAGCTGGAAACCTGAATCACTTCCATTCGGTCCAATAACGGCCCCGGAATGCTTTCCAAGGAATTTGCCGTAGCAATAAAGAAAACATCTGACAGATCATAGGGAAGATCCAGATAATGGTCGGTGAAGCTGTTGTTTTGTTCCGGATCAAGGACCTCCAACAAAGCGCTCGCAGGATCACCGTTGTAACCGCCCCCTGTCAGCTTGTCTACCTCATCGAGAACCATGACCGGATTATTGGCTCCTGCCTTCCGGATGCTTTGAATAATCCTACCCGGCATAGCCCCGATATAGGTCCTGCGGTGCCCCCGGATTTCAGCTTCATCCCGGATACCTCCTAAGCTCAAACGGATATACTGTCTGCTCAGTACTTCCGCAATACTTCTGCCAAGACTGGTTTTGCCAGTACCGGGAGGTCCCACCAGCAAAAGTATGGATCCCTTTTTGTCATTTTTCAGCTTCATAACAGCCAAATGCTGTATAATCCGGTCTTTCACCTTATTCAGTCCGTAGTGCTGTTCATCCAAAATCTGTCTTGCTTTGCCCAGATCAATAGAACTTTGCTCTGCTTTTTTCCAGGGAAGTTGTACCAGCAGTTCCAGATAATTGCGGATAATATTATACTCGGAACTATTAGGTCCCTGAGCATTTAGTTTATCCAGTTCTTCAAGGGCACTCTTTTCAATATCAGACGGCATCTGTGCTTCTTTAATTTTAGTCAGATAATCCTTATCTTTTTTATTTTCGTCCCCATTGCCTTCATTTAATTCCTCCTGAATGGCTTTAAGCTGCTCCCGGAGTACGGTTTCTCTGTAAGATTTGTTAGCTTTCTCTGAAAATTTTTCTGAAATTTGTAGCTGTAACTCTATAGCTTCCTTCTGTTTTAACAGATGATCCATAAACCGTAGACTTCTATCTTTTAAGGACTCTATTTCAAGCAGTTCATACCTTTCTTCATTTGAAATTGGCATATACTGGCTTAAATATACCATAAGGCTATTTAAATCCTTAAATTCTTCCACAATCCGGATATACTGTTCGCCGCCCTGGAATTTTACACTGATTTCACGGATAACCTTCTTCAGATAGTCAAGCATCTCCTCCTGGCTCTTATGGTCCAAGTCAGTTTTGTCCGGGAAGGTCTCATATTCGGCTAATATCATACCTTTTTCGAAATTTAGTTCCTTTACTTCAACCCGAGCTGTAATTTGAACCGTAAGCAGAATACCGTTCTCTGTTTTCTGTTTATCATTGACCTTGAATATTACCCCCATCCGGTAAAAATCTTCTTCCACTAGACCTTTTTGTCCGAAATTTTGCTTTAATGGCAGTGCGACGTTGGTACTATTCTCGGTTCCTAAAAACTGCAGCTGCGCTTCTTCAGACGTTTTTACAAAAAACTTTGTTGTCACACCTGGCAATAAAACCGTATTGGATATGGGAAAAACAATTCCCATGTTATTATTATTCTCTGACATACTATCACCCTTTCTTTTTTATCTTAAATGAATATTCGTTTATTAAAAATAGTTAATAATTGCGAGATTCCTTTGCAAGTTATGTTTACAAAAATATCTCGCTAAAAACTTTTTATTGTATTAATACCGCATCCTGTATGATTATAATCATCTCCTTTAATAAATCCGCTCTCTCCGCCTCGCTCTTATGGTTATCTATTGCGATGGCCTTGACCGGATAAAAGAGAATGGCCAGTAGATTATCATAACGGTAATTCTTAATAATCTGCTTTCTCTTCATATCTTCAATCAGGCTGTAAATATGACAGACTCCCTTTTTTCCTGAGCAGCTGTTAACCAGAGAAGGACAGTTGGAAAATTGCTCTACAAAGCTAAAGATTTCCTTATTTTGAATGATATAGTTGTAGTAACTTCTAATGAGTATCTCAATAAGCTGCTGCCTGTCCATCTTCAAGTCCACACAGCTAAGTAAATAATCAAAAATTTCTTCGGAATATTCATTATAAATATTCTGTAGCATGTTTTCTTTATTTTCATAATAGATGTATACAGTTGCCGGCGAAACCCCAGCCATCTTCGCGATTTTTGAGATAGAAGCACCGTGAAAACCTTCCTCAAGTATGAGTTTGATTACTGCTTCTTTTATGCTTCTCTCTTTTTCATCATCTTTTTTTCTCATTATATCACCTCAATATATTCTTATAATAAATGATCATTCATTTATTGTCAATATAATTTTTTCTCTCCTTAAGCTTTCCGATTCGGATAAAAGTTATAAAATGTGGTCAGAGGAACAAATCCATTGCAAACTGATTATTTTGTAACCTGCGTTTAGGTTCACTTCGTGTTAATAAATTTAATTGCAAGTATATAAATTAGTTATCTCACGAGATTAGATAAAACTCATCTAAAGATTTCATAATATCTATATCCAAACGTTCAGCAAGCACAAGCAACCACCATATGCATTCACTTATTTTATGTTCTAACTGCTCTTCTTCATTTCCTGAAATTGGCCATCTCCTTTGTTGCGCTCTGCTCTATTTTACTGTAACTTTAATCTTTTTAGGTGTATATGGTGCTTCCAACGTTCGAATTTCTTCTTCAGTAGGCTCAATCTCCAGAGATGCCACAGCATCAATGATTTGCCCGATAGATTTGATCCGACGATTGATATTTAGATAGGTTGAATCATTAATTTAAATATCTATTGATTAATCAATCCGAGCTCAACCATACTTTCGGCAGTTGCTATGATAGCTTCTTCTGCTGATCTTGGTTGCCAACCCAGCAATTTTTTAGCTTTTGCATTGCTACAAGCAGTGTTTTGGCCTAAGAACGTTGCCGGCATGCGCAAATCTTTGATAAATAGCGCCAGAAGCTTCACTAAAAAATTTGGCATTTCTTTCGTGGAAACTTTTTTCGCTGCACTGCCTAAGCATCTTTGCAATATTTTCGCTTCTTCTTTATATGTCAGATTTTCACCTGCTGTTGCAAGAAATCGCTCTCCTGCGGCTTCTGAACGTGTCATCGCTAGCAAATGCAAGTCTGCAACGTCACGCACATCGATATAATCAAAGCCAATTTTTAAGAGGAACGGCATCTTGCCATTCAACATCGCACGAACTATTTGGTTAGAGTGCGAAAAATCCTGACCAAGTATAGGCCCCATGACCGCCACCGGATTAACCGCAGAAAGCTCCATATTCTCTTTCTTCGCAAACTCCCAAGCCGTTCGCTCTGCCATAGTTTTTGAACGTTGATACGCATCAATATTGCTCGACAAATCCGTCCAATCTTCTTCTGTAAAAATCTGCGGGTGAGATTTATGGCCTGCAAGCACTGCCCCCGATGCAGAGGTCAGGACTACTCGCTTAACATCCGCTGATTTCGCCGCCTTCATCACGCGCAAGGTGCCATCAACTGCCATCTTTACCATTGCATCGCCGTCGTCCGGACGCGTGGCTGGTGTTGGGGAAGCCACATGAATGACATATGTCGCACCGGTTGCCGCTTCCATCCAATTCCTGTCGCTTGTTAAATCTGTCTGGATGAACTCCAGATTTACAAAATCAGTTACACCACCCCACGTGAGCATTGATTTGACTTCGTCCTGGCGTGATAATGTGCGAAGCGTTGCCCGAACGCGATATCCTTGATTCAAAAGTTTCAAAATTATGTGTACGGCGATGAAACCACTTCCTCCTGTTACTAAGACCAATTCTTTTTCCATCATGATTTACTCCTTAACTAATGTTTCACTTGTCACCTCTGTAGCGTTAGTATATACTATTATTAAGTGTAAATCAATTCAGAGACGATCATCAGTTACAGTGAGGAGTTATTGTAATGGCAGCAACTAAGCACGCACAAACCATAAAAAAGGATACTAAAGATTTTATTACAACGGCGATGCTGCAAATGTTGGCAAGAGAGAAGTTGTCAGCACTGACAGTATCTCAAGTTTGTAAAAGAGCGGGTGTAAGCCGTATGGCTTTTTACCGCAATTTTGAGGGACTAGAACAGATATTGTATGAGTATTACCAACCAAAGATTGCGGCAGTGTTTGACGTGATTAGACAGAATACTCAAGAAGATGATAAATATAATAGTCAATTTAATTTTTTTAATACTTTTGGTGATACTTTTCTCTCGTCTATAGACCGCGGATTTGAGCCAATAATTCAACACATTTTCGTAGAAGAAATAAAGAAATTTTATGCCACAGATAACGGTGGATACTGGACGACTTTCATGTCAGCCGGTGTTTACGCAATATGGCGAAAATGGTTACTTGATGGGCAACAAAAACCACTAAAAGAGATAATGGATTTTTTGAAGCAATTTGATACGATTACGAATATGGCTTTACATCTCAGATGATCCGAACATTGAACAAAATCGCTAAACTTTGAAGATTTGCATAACAGTATTTATATCCCTGTGAACCGAGAGCTTGATTAATGGCTCTCGGTTTATTATTATGGCTGAAGATGCAGTTATGGAATTCCATTTGCCCCGCCTAGCCGGTTATATGTATCTCCTCTTCGTTGCTTAAGTTTTACTTTTAGGGTATCAAATGCATACACTTTTACTTTTTGGTAATCATTTCTGCAAGTGTTATGTCTGGGTGATGATAACGGCCGCGGTCTTGTGTTTTATCCTTAACGTTTATGGCTTGTTTAGGACACCACTGAACACAAGCCATACACTGCTCGCAGTGATGCAAAAACATCGGCTTGCCATCATTCATTTTTATATTTCCGACAGGACAGACCTTACTGCAGATTTCGCAGCCATTACAAGCTTCGCTTACATTGAACGCTTTGTCCCTTTTTGCCAGCCACTTTATAAAAGGCCCATGAAGTAGTGTCATTGGATTATTTTTATTAGATGGCTTAACAGCAAGACTTTGAATGTCCTTAATAATCTGCTTTGTGGCCTGAGTTTGTGCCTTTGCTTTACTATCGGCATCGCTTCCCATGGCGTATAAACCAATATAATTAGAAAAGCACCTAATGGTTTCACCGTAGCTAAGTTTGCTACCCTTGCTACCAATGATTTTGCTAATATTCGTCAAGCCTCCGGCATTCCCGCTTCCGCTTGTACAAACAGCAAAAATAAAGCTGTTTTCATTTGCTGATAGGTCAAGTGCTTTTACAAACCTTTCAACCACGCCAGGTAAACCGCCACCGTAAACGGGATACACAAAGCCAATTCGCTTGTATGTACCACTTAACTTGTGAGATTTCCCCATTGAAATTAGCTCACAGTCTTCAATAGCGGTGGCGATATCTTTTGCCACTTTTAGACTGTTACCGGTACCGGAAAAATAGAATATGATATTCTTTGACATTTTACATCCTCCTAAAGTATTTAATATTTTAATATCTCGTTTTCACCTGATATACGTAACTTGTAACATCGATTTTATCATATCACATCACAAATTACAATATATTAAATATGTAACTTATCACTAGTTTTATTATTTATTTTCTAGGATATGGGAAAAGTCTCGGAATAAAAATTATGCCCTCAACAATTCCTATTGGGAACGTCAAGGGCTAATAGTTTACTTCATCGTTATTTGGTGCTTCATTTATTAGGATTTTTAAGTCCTCTTATTAGAAGATTAACAACAGATTCTAAGTTCTGTTTTCGATCAGGATCTTCGAATGAATTTGGGTGGATAAAAACACTGGTTGCAAGGTATACGGTTCTTGCCGCTTGGTGAGGAAATTCTGTAAAAAATATACCTTCCGTAACTCCTTGTACAATAATCTCCTTTATACAACTAATCCCATCTTCTATACTTTTTTCTATTACTTCCATTGAGCTTTGGGCTAGTTTAATGTAATTTGCAAACATTTCCGGATCATTAATGGCACTGCGACGCTTAGCTTCCGCAAAGTCTTCGAGTAAATGAATAAGTTTAATATCAGCAGGAATGTCTTCTTTTAAAATATCATTTGAAGGAGCATGCAAATTTGTAAGCCAGCGTTCTGTTACAGCATGCCAAAGAGCTGTCTTTCCATTATAATATCTGTAAATGGCAGCGTGGCTAACTTTTAATGATTTTGCCACGTCAGAGATATTCGCTTTGTCTGGTCCGAAACGGCGAATAACTTCGTCTGTTGCATTGAGGATTATTTCTTTATCTAACGAGATCTTATCCAAATTCATCACCGCTCTTCTTATTTTATTTTTCAATTATATCACGGTTAGTCTTAGGTTTCAAGTTACATTAATTGTAATTACACGCTTTAAGACCTTGAACTTTTATCGTTTTATGACTTTCAAGCCTATCTTTACTGCATTTGGAGGTTGTCATCTTCTTATTTCCAAATAGTAAGTTGCTTATGAAATGGGAGGTGTAGTCATACCTACTTTCGCAATCTCAATAAACCGTCTTCATAAGTTCGTAAATTTCTTCTATGGTTAGGCCAAAGGATTTATAATATGAAGTGTCCGTAGTCATTTGCTTCAAGATCATTTCGTTACGTTTTTGAAGTATGTCGTCGGAAGAGAGGTCAGCCACAAAACAACCTTTACCTGTAATAGTATAAATCAAACCACATCGTTCGAGTTCTTCCCAGGCTTTTTTTACTGTGATAATACTAATACGTAGTTCCTTTGCTGCTTGACGTATTGGTGGTAAAATATAACCTTTTTCTATCTCGCCCTTAATAATTTGAGCGCTGATTTGTTCAAAAAGTTGCTGATAAATTGGTTTTTCAGATGTATTTGAAATAACTATGTTCATTAGATATCCACTTTCTCAAATTGTATAATAGCAATATTATAAGCAATAATTGTGAATATTGCAAATACTGCAATTCCTGCAATCAGGATTGATATTTGGATTGCCATATTATCAGCACTAGCACCCTTGAAAAGGTCAAATACGAATGAATTCTTTATTCCCAACCATTCTGCACCTCCGGCAAACAGCACAGCACCAATAATCGATGTAACCGTTGCGGCACCATATTTATAAGCAGTTTTGTAGTACATTGATATTAAGATAATGTTGAAGATAGCAAGCATTATAAAGCAAAGTCCCCAAAAGCCGATGGTTGGTTTATAGAAAAAGTAGTTCAAATTTGGATATAAGCTTATACTAATCATACCATAGATGACTGCGGCCACAATATGCAATAATTCAAGGATTACGATAACTGCAACTCTAGCTTTTATAATGTCCTTTTTAGTTACTGGTATCATAATTGAAAAAATCAAGTCATTCTGAGATTTATAACCTGCCAACAAATTCGGTATAGTTATACAACAAAAATATAAAAGTACAACAAAGTATAACCAGGCTGGAACCAACATTAAGGTGCCTGTTATAAAGGGCAACAAGAAATAAAAAGGGCTAACTCCGAGCTTTAATTCTTTCAATAATAGATTATACATGCTGTTCCTCCTTTTTTGAAAAATATATCATAATCTCTTCAAGATTAGGCAGGGTTGACTTAATATTTGAAGATGGATCAAAATCTTTGGTATGAATCAACCCTGTGAAGCCAAATGAATTTATTTTGTATGAAATTAAATGGTCTTTCACCTCGTGGAGTTGGCTTTCTCCACCATTCAGCAATCGATATGTGTTTATAAATTCTTCTTTCTCAGAACTCTTGATGATTTGTCCGTTATTGATATAAGTAATATAGTCTGCGCATTTTTCTAAGTCAGATGTAATATGTGTTGAAAAAAGTATGCTGATTTCTCCTTCTTCTACCAACTCCTGAAAAATATCTAATAAATTATCTCTTGCAACTGGGTCAAGACCACTAGTTGGCTCATCAAGGATGAGAAGCTTCGCTCCATGGGATAAAGCAAGGGCCAAATTGTAATTCACTCTCATTCCAGCTGACAATTCAACTATTTTTTTATTTTCATCTAAATTGAATTTTTTGAGATAATTGAAATAAGCTTCTTCATCCCAATTTTTATAAAACCTCTTTACTACATTCGTTACCTGTCTGATTTTGTTCCGAGTATAGTAATCAATGCCCCCAAATGCATAACCAATTTCTTGTTTCAATTCCATTTCGTGTTTAATAAAGTTTTTGCCTAAAATATTAATCTCACCACCATCAATATGAATCATATTTAAAATTGATTTTAATGTGGTTGTTTTTCCTGCACCATTTGTGCCGATAAATCCCATAATATAACCTTTTTCCAGTTGAAAACAAACATCTTTTAAATGAAAGTTTTTATATTTTTTATTTAAATTGTTAACATCTATCGCTAGCATATGGAACCTCCCTTTTTAAATTGTGTCTACCGTATAGTCACAATATATCACACAAAAACTACTGTGTCAATTTATTCTAACGTCAATATCATCCAGCTCCATATACTTTTTCTTACCAAATTCCTTGAATACCCTAGTATTGTCTTTGAAATATATGAAAAATTACATCTACCCTGTCACTTCAACCCTATTAAAAATACTCGTATCAAATCTGTCATCTCAACGCGATCCATTTTTATGACGTGGATATGTTCTCCAAAACAGAAAAAAATTAGGGTTTCCCAACCTCGGAACCTCCGCTAACATTATTATGCGGAAGCTCCCATGCTCGGGAACCCTATCTTTTCTTGCCTTTTCTAAACTTTTATTTCACAACCCGTGACATCGATACCACATACTCTGAGTAGACAAAAATGATGCTACCAATCCCCATATACTCTTGAGTAGCCGTTTCATGTTTCATTCATTAGCATTAGATTTTATTGCATTTTTCCGCTAGTGCTTTTATACGCTCCATAGCTTGTGGAAATCTGATATGAAATAATTCTTCTAATTCTTGTGGGACATCCATGATAACAATTAATGTCGTAACTCCATTTTCTTCGGTAAGAGAATAACTTTCAGACCCACCAGTCCATTCTCTCTCTCGTTCCTGCTGTCCACTTTCTTTTGTGTCTGCACTGTGTCTGAATAATACAAACAAGTTTGGAGTAAGTTTTTCTATTAGACTTGTCACGCCATAACCATTTACAGATGATATATACTGGATTTCATTTCCTTCTTGCATTTTACCTTTCATATATGTGCCTTCATCAATAACATTTGCCCAATCACGGAAAGTTTGATCTTCCCAAAGGGTTGCCCAGACCCTTTCTTTTGAGGCATTTATTTCTACCTGGAATTGAATTTCTATCATATTCTCCCTCCTTATAACTAAAAATGGAACAATTATATTATCCCATTACTGCTACAATGCCGCTAAAGATCGTATAGGTTAACAAATAGAGAACATTATTAATGACCAAAACGATGGGTTTTCTACCTTCAAATTGTGTATTCAGACTATGTGTTATGACAAATCCCATCCATAATACAAATCCAACGAAAACTCCTGATGTAAAATCAGTGGCATTAACACTATGTACAATGATCTGCAGTCCATAAGAAAGCAGGAACGATGCAACGACAGCACCCCCCATGAGTCTCGGCATGCTTTTCTTGTCTTCCTCCGTCATTTTAGTCTTATTTGGATCCGCTCCTACACCGATTTGCCATGTTTTAAACCAAGGAACCATGGGTGAATAGTATATCCAGCTGAAAAAAAAGTTAGCTGCAAAAATAATGAAAAATGGTAAGATAGAAAGTCTTAAATCAATCATATATTTCCCTCCTTTCCTTTTCTAAGGCAACAACATTAAATTTCTTGTTATAACGCTTTTAAGTTCTTTTTAAGTTCCATTTCGTGTGTATTGCAAACACACTAACTCATAGAACAAACTTGATAATGTAATTCTGTAATTCCTGATGAAAATAAACGGGACTCGATAAGTTTCAAGCCTATGTGTTGGGATCTACCCGGAAAGAAACTGATACCTTGTCCAAGTAATATGGGATTGACAAAAAGCCATAACTCATCGACCAAGTTTATTTGCATAAGTGATTTGGCAGCTGTTGGACTACCAAACATAAGTATACTTTCACCCGGTTGAGATTTAATCGATGTTACTTTTTGAGCTATGTCTCCTGAAAGAACAGTCAGTTTAGGTTTTGAAAGTGTTAAAGTGTCAGACAAAACGTATTTTTCAACTCGGTTATACCACGCGGCATGATCAATATCGTGTTGTGATGGATTAGGCTGCTCTGCCGCTGTCGGCCAATAAGAATCCATCATTTGATAAGTTACTCTTCCGTATAAAGCAGCATCGGATTGATTCGTCAATTTAACAATATAATTAAACAATTCATCATCAACATGAATCCAATCCATTTCACCCTTAGGCCCAGCAACATAGCCATCTAAAGACATATGAGCAGATACAATTAATTTTCTCATATAAACCTCCTATCAGCATAATCAAAATAAATTTACAAGTATGAGAAAAACCAAATTTCCATTCATTATTTCATTCCTAGTAATTTTCCTCGGCTCTCAAAACTAATAATCTTTTCTAAATGATACCTATTATCAATTATACTTTAATTGTTTCAATTTGTCAATTTTTACACGAATGCTAAAATCAAGGGTCTCCAAGCGTTTAATCAATCAGCCGCTAACATGCTAAATTAACTCTATGCTCTGAAACCCTTGCATTGGTTAAAAGCAAAAGTATGTTGCCTAGAAACATTAATATTATAATCCCCACTGGATTTGAAGCGGTAAATCACAATACCGAACGTTTTTTCTGTGCTATATAGGTCAACAAGCAAGCCAGTGTACCAAGAATGAAACACACTACAAACGCCATCATACCATAGGATACTGGCGTTCCCAAAATGTTGTATGTTTTAACTCCGCCGAAAATCGTATTGAACATGGAGAGCGCTCCGAAATGGAAATCTACAATCGGCCAGAGAATCGAATACAGGTTCTTAGGGATGTTGCCCGACATCATGCCTGCCAATAAAACGGCAATTCCTATTCCAAAGGCGGCGCTTTGGTTTTTCATTTTGCATGAGATAAACGCGAGAGCCAGTCCAAAGACAACTGTAGACAGAAGGAGCCATAATATTGACATGATGACCAGTGTGCCAACAGTCAGATCCAAAGGAGCCTGAGCAAAAATGTCCATACAGCGTGCAGGCGCTCTCAGTCCTGAAAAATCGCCAGAGCCAATAATCATTCCGATAAGGGAAGCACCGAGGTATCCAGCGGCTAAAATCGAGGATGTAAGTGTTGCCGCCAATAGTTTTGCCGTCACGATTTCCCTCCGGCCTTTGAGCGAGCAAAGCACGATACTGTCCATCTCGGTTCTCACCTCCTGCGTAAACAGCGGCGATATAAAGAATGTCAATGCCATCAAAAGAAGAAATACAACGAACATCCAATCAAACATTAAGAAGAACGCCGACCACATACCTGTATTTTCAAAGACGGGTTCGCTGATTTGCTTTTCCAATTCCAAACGGTCTTTATAATATTTGTATTCGTAACTATCCGTCCTGTTTGACGCTTCAAGCTCCCCCAGCTTTTTCTGAATAGGGTAAACACCCAAAATATTACTCGGATTCTGCTCCGTGGGGCCATTCCAATACAGGTTGATCTGATTTCCAAAATCGACGTACTTCGATGCGAATTTTAGCGTTGGGTTTGTTCTTTGCTGACGATACATTTCCTCGCCTTTACCGTACTCCGCAACCGCGGCTTTGACAATTTCCTGGCACTCGATCAATGTTTCCTGATTTATTGCACCTCTATTTTTCTGAAGCAACTCTGCGTAAATAGTGGCTGCTTTAGGTTCCCCGGGGGTGTTTTTTATTTCGACATCCGTAGATAGTATAAACCCAAGAAATCCATATAAGCCAAACAGTAGCACCAGTAATATCAATCGCGCTTTGTTAAACAGAAGTTTTTTCATCTCATACTTCAAAAGCTTCATCTAAACGTCCTCCCCATATATTCAAATTCATACAGATACGCATCCTCAAGGTTTGGCTGTGTCGACACTGCATCGCTTGATGGTTTTTCATCGCTTACTACCCGCACCTCTACGCGGTCCCCTATCGGCAATACATTGCTGATAATCTGGCTGTTCTGAAAGTCCACGAGTTCGTCCACCGTCATCTTGATAAGCCAGACTTTGCCGTTCATTTCGTCAACAAAACTCTGGTTGCTTTCCATTCTGCCGACTTTTCCGTCTTTAATCATCAAGGTTTGTTTGGATATGGAATCAATATCCGTCACAATGTGGGTGGATAACAGCACTGTCCTATCGCGAGAAAAGATAGACACAAGATTTCGGAATTTTATCCTTTCATGTGGGTCAAGTCCGGCAGTTGGTTCGTCTAATATAAGAATCTCTGGGTCATTCAACAGGGCTTGAGCGATACCCAACCGCCGCTTCATACCGCCGGAATAGGTTATGGCCTTTCTGCGGATATCCCCAGTCAAATGTACTTGTTTGACAAGAGTTTCAATTTTATGTTCGGCTTTTTCACCTTCCATACCTTTGAGTGCAGCGACATATCGCAGATAGTCAAGTCCCGAAAACTCCGGGTAAAAGTCCAATGACTGCGGTAGGTAGCCAATTTTAGAGCGGTACTCACGAGCGCAGGATTTTCTGTTTCTGCCATTCATGTAAACCTCGCCGCCACTTGCGTCCATAATGCCGACTAAAATGCGTATCAATGTGCTTTTGCCCGCACCATTAGGACCTAACAGACCGTAGACGCCGTTTTCCATTTCAAAACTCACACCGTTTAATGCTTGCTTTTTACCATAGCTTTTGCTGATATTTTCAATATTTACTTTCAAATTATTACCTCCTTTGCTTTGATGTGTTAATTATAGAATCAGCGCCTAAATATTCGGTCGAAAAGAGATAAATATTTTCTAAACAATTAATAAATAAAAAACAAAAACCGTACGGATATATTCCGCACGGCTTCATGTTATTAAAAATAAGAATTAATGATTAAACCTATAACCCGCTCCCCATATCGTTTCAATAATTTTCGGCTTGGATGGGTCATCCTCTATCTTTTCTCGTATACGGTTAACATGGACGGTAACAGTAGCGCTGTCGCCAATATAATCAAAGCCCCAAATCTTTTCAAAAAGTTGTTCTTTTGAAAAAACTATATTGGGATTTTCAGCAAGAAAAAGTAAAAGTTCAAATTCTCGATTGGGAAATTTTATTTCAGACTCACGTTTATATACTTTCCAGCTCCGCGGTAATATTCTCAAATTGGCAATGGAGATTTCGTACTTATCATTGCTATTTTTTGCGGAACCAGTGAGCCTGCGATACCTATTAAGATGGGATTTTACCCTTGCGACAAGTTCAGCCGGATCAAATGGTTTGGCAATATAGTCATCCGCACCAAGGCCAAGACCGCGAATTTTATCAACAGATTCCGTCCTTGCAGTCACCATAAGAATAGGAATATTAGTTTTATCTCGAATTTCACGGCAAATATCGTAACCGTTTTGACCGGGTAGCATTAAGTCAAGAAGAACTAAGTCATAGCCTCCCTCAAGTAAGGCAATTACCGCTTCTTTACCGTTGGCTATTATTTCGGTTTCAAAATCATTCATTTCCAAATAGTCTTTTTCCAACATGGCGATTTCAGCGTCATCCTCAACAATCAATATCTTACTCATACGTTTCCTCCTTTTCGCAGGGTAGCCGCATTTCAATTGCTAACCCATTATCGTTTTGGGCGGTAACAAAACCTCCATGTGCTTCAATAATGTATTTTACAATGTATAATCCCAGTCCGCTACCGTCATTGTTTTTTGTGCTACGAGCCTCATCGCCGCGCCAAAACCGCTCAAATATATGCGGCAGTTGACTTTCCGGTACGCCTTGGCCATTATCCGCAAATTTCAGATGTTCCATACCTCGTTCATACCAGATTGTGATTGTGATTGATAACGGCTTCGTTTCAGCGTATTTTACCGCATTTTCAGTCAAATTGAGAAGTACACGACGCATTTGCCCCACATCAATTTTTACAGGGTGCGGTACCGATGTAATATCCGTGCTCAGGGTTATATTATTGCTCTTAAATTCATCACGCATATCATCCGCGAAACGCATTATAAAATTTCTCAAATCATGGCTATCGAAAATCATTGGTAAATTTCCTGTTTCAAGGTTTGAGAAAAAGATAAGCCTTTGCAGCAGCATATCTATATCACAGGCTTTTTGATAGGCTATGGATAAATATTGCTCCTGTTTTTCCGGTGTGTTGGCTACACCGTCACGCAAGCCTTTGATGTAGCCTTTGACCGAAGTAAGCGGCGTTCTTAAATCATGGGAAATTCCCGCAATCAAGTCTGTGCGGGCTTTCTCATATAAGGCGGTTTTCTTTCGCTCCTCTAAAAGAGATTCCTGCATATGGTTGAACGCTGTGGCGACCTCTGCAAATTCGTCTTTGCTTTTATGAACAATCGGCTCTGACATATCTCCACTTTCAATCCTCTTTGCACCGTTGGACAGTGCTTTTAACGGGCGAAGCACGCGCCATGCCATTTGTCGAGTAAAAAACAGGCTGAGGAGCAATATAACTACGATTGCTACAAAGCTGACAATAAGATAAGTTGGCAAAAATCCAGTAAGCTTAACATCCTCTACAGTTCCTTTTAAAGCAAAAATCGAATAAACGTTGGTCGGTTTTGCGATAAAAGTTACGCCACTTGTTTTCCCCGTTAATGTGTTTTCCTTGAGATTAAGTCCAATAAGACTTTCTATCGCTTTGGTTTGCGAATCTTCCAAATGGGAAAAAACTACATTATTGCCGCTTGTAACGAGAAGATTGTATCCATATAGATTTAGGTCGGCGCTTAATACACCCCATTCCATATCGGTGACATCGAAGTTGCTTACTATTTCCTCGGCATTGAAAACGTCCTTGTCTAACATCTCTTTACCATATTCCGGGACGAGGCTAAAAAAGATGATGGTCATTACACCTAGAATAGATGCAATCGAAATTAGCGCGAAAAAGACGCTCGATATAAGGATTCGGTTTATTGTTTTCATAATATTGTCCTCTCAGTTTAGTAAGCCGATATAGAAATAATTATATAACGCTAACATAAACATTCACTATAAAAAATCTAAACATTTTATAAATAAGGCCCATTATGATTCCTCCACTTTCTTCTTTATCCTGCCGTCTCTTGGCTTTTCTGCATCCTTTGGTATCGCTCATACACGGCTAAAGTTCTAATCTGTCTCTTTATTTGCTATTTCTAGTTCAGCATCATCATTGAGTCTTTCTGCTCTACCCACTACACCACCTAATAACTCCCAAACAAAATTATGATCATCAACTGCGTTACTAAAATCCCTTTCTTTAAACCTGGTTAATATAGCAATGTATCCTTCCCTATATTTATACTTTGAAGCAATGCACTCTAATATTAAATAATTACACGATTCAGGAGTGATTTTTTTTTGCCACGTATCTTACCATCTTCGGCTATGATTAAAGTATTTGCCATTTCGTGTATAACTACCTGCATATCTCTCTCGTCTCGAACGTCTATTTCGTCTTTATATTGTTCAGCTTTTCCGGGGCTCGTAGTAACCTCGACTAGTATCTTATTAAAATAATCATTAGTAACTTTCTTTTCACTACAACCCCCCATGATCAAAATTACAGTTGCCAATAACAAAACTATCATAAAAGGTTTTTTCATTATTACTCCTTTCTGGACACCTTTTATTTATTTTTAGAAGAACCTTCCGTGTTCCACTTACTTAACTCTCGTCTATATATTTCCTTTGCAACGCTTCTCCCATGATGCCTTGGCATAAGTAACGCTAACTCATTGTCCTGCCTAGGATCTAACCCGTTTTTTTAAATTAAGTCCATTATATCATGTAGATAATTTTTAAGTAAAAAATATTGTAAATTTTATGAAATTTTATACCTTTGAAGATGAATCTGGCATATCTTGGACATCAACTTCTTGATCTTGTCTTTCATGCTTTCCTTTGCATCTTCATTAAAATGAACTCGGTCCTTATATACTGTGCCGTTGATTATCTAAACGGAATTTAAATCTATTGACACCCAGTATTTTAATGTACTGCAGTTGGGGTGTTTTACAATCTATGTGCAGTCAAAGAATTCAAATCACTACTGTGGTATCCATTTAGAGTAATACCTTATAAACACCTATAGGGTAAGAAAATGCACACCCCACGGTTTAACGATACCGCACAGTGTGCATGCTTTCTGCAACAAGGCTATTACCTCCACATGCCTTGAGTAGACAATAATGATGTAGTCAAGATATAGTTACTCCTTGGTGGCAGATTATTTTTCTCATCCATTTGGGAGTTCTTTATACATTGGTACTTTCTCTAAATTATTATCCCAACTCGCTTTGCTCGCACAGTAGATATGCCCTTGCGGTTTCATGCATATAACACTGTCAATACAGCCTGCGGGAACAACCAGTAGCTTTCCGTCAGACTGAATATTCGGTAGTGCCGATCCACAATTAGCGCAGAAACTTTTTATGTGTCCTTCTGAATGGTAGTTAAAAGTTTTCACTTCATTTTGACCTGACAGCCAACTTAACTTGGCTGTTGATGAAAACAGATTGGCCGCATGAGCTGAACCTGTATCCTTACGGCATCGTTCACAATGGCAAAGATAAAAATTTTCAAAATCCCCTTGTATTTCAAAAGTAACTCTACCACAAAGACATGATCCTGTATATTTCACAATCAAAACTCCTTACAAAATCTAGTATTTTTATATCCGACATAGTTTGACAATACATTTCACGTGCCTTGAGGAGATAAAAAAGATGCCTTTTGAACCTAATATCCCCTTGGCATCAGCTCTTATTTCAAAGTTTCTCGACCAGTTTTGCCGTTCTTAAGTCACAATTTTTTTTATGATTGTATTCCCATATTGAGGTTCCATCATATATTTTATTGCGGTAATCGATTTGTTCTTTCATTATTTCCAAGGCCACTTTTGCACTCCCAACTCCTTGTGCGGCTGCTTGCTGCCATAGTTCTTTCGCTTTTTCTATATCCTGCGGAACACCTATTCCTTTATCATACAAGAATCCCAAATCATACTGAGCATACTTTTGTCCCTGATTTGACGCTGCCGTAAATAATTGTATGACCGTTTCTATCATTATACTGCATAGCCCTACATGGATACCGTGTTAAATATAAATCTGTACCGCACCCTTATCCTCCAAACATTTACGCAGAAAGCAAAACTAACCAACATCATTATACTATTATATCGGAAAACACAATTACTATTTATTGCCTTCTAGGCTTGAGTAATCTCATTACGCTAATATTACACTAAATTACATAATCTTTCCATAAGTATTTTATTGTATTAGAATTGAATATTTAGTATCATCAATCCTGTCTCCTCAGCCCTATGCAAAAATACCAAATAACAAACTGTCCATTCAACCCTACCTATTTTCATACCATGGATATGTTCTCCCAAACGAAAAAAAGGGCTACCAAACACCGAATCCCTCTTTACATCTGGATCTCACCAATGCCTGGATGCCCTTTATTTTAAGCCTTTTCACCCATCCTATTTCTCAATCCTTGACATCAATACAACCGTTTCCACATGTGTGTTATCCATTAACATGTCAACCCAGTAGAACCTTAGACTGCATTACATTTCCTTATTCTGCTGTATCATATGAGAAAATATCATGTTCAACACCTGCTCATAGCACCATCTATAAAAATAGCGATATTAAAAAGGTTAACAATATGTAAAGCATTCCTGCCATTGCTACAAACAAAACTAATGGGATTTTTCTGCCTGCAAAACTATTCGTTAATGCCCCTTTTCTTGGACATACAACAATGCATTTTTGGCAGTTAAAACATTCAGCCGATATTACCTTCTTCATTTTATGCACCTCTAGATTTGAGGGACATTTCTTTGTAC
>JAQZAZ010000081.1 GCA_029239355.1 Sphingobacterium sp. | reverse complement strand
AGTTTGTTCTTGATGATTTTTTCTTGTGTCGTCATAACTCTAATCTATTTTACAGTTGTTAATTTATTGTAACTGTCAGATTAAGTCTTGACTACTTCACTTTATGATTGTGTACATTTTAAGCTAACAAGTGATTAGTTAATCCAGTAACTGTATTTCAAATATTTTGTCCCAATTTTTTCCTGTGAGAAAAAAGGTATTTGATTTTTTATTGTACGCAATTCCGTTTAATACATCCAGATCAACATGTTGTGTCACGTTTTCTCGTAATTTGGAAAGATCGACTAAACCTTCGATAGCCCCTGTTTTTGGGTCGATGATACCCATGACATCTTCCATAAAGAAATTAGCATAAATCTTTCCCTTTACCCATTCCATTTCGTTTATCTGGTTAACGATTTTCTCATTTGTGGCAACACGGATATAATCAATTTTGGAAAAATCATTGGGATTGAGTACATAGATATTTTCTGAACCGTCAGACATATACAAATTTTTACCATCTGAGGTCAATCCCCATCCTTCCATGTTTTTGAAATATGGCAGTGTTTTTATTGTCTTTAGTGTTGTCATATCATAGACATAGGCAAGATTGCTTTTGTAGGTCAATTGATATAATTTCCCATTTAATATGGTTGCACCTTCGCCAAATATTGAATCTGCTAATTCGATCTTTTTGATTGGTTGTCCTGTTGTAGGATTGACAATGCGGATACTTGACTTACCTTTATTTCCACTTAACCCAACGCCATTGCCCGTACTTTCCATCAAGTTTTCTCCAAAGAATTCTAGCCCTTGTGTGAAAGCTTTGATATCATGTGGGTAAGTATTAACAATTCGGTACTTTAAAATTCGAGGTGGGTTTGATGGTAAATAGTCTATGTTTACTGTGTTTTCTTCGGATTTTCCAGTATGAAATACAACCGCCTTAATGATTTGCTTGCCAAATTTCTCTCCTGATAATCTATATGTTACTTTATTGTTTTCTGTGACTTTAGCAATCGGGTAATCATTGATATAATAAAGGATGGAATCAATTTTTACATGAGGTGTATTTGTAATCTGAAACGATAATTCTTCATTTGTTGTATAATCTTGTTTAATCCCCTCGAAGCTAAAGCTTGGATTATTTTTTGGTAAGCTGTCTGGAGACGGTGATGTTGTTTTTTTACCGTTTTCTCCGCATCCTATAAAAAGAGATGCTACTGTTAGCAAAAATAGTGAAGAAGTTGTTTTCATTTTTGTAAAGCTTGAAGATAGTGGGATTTATTTTATACTTAAAGAAAGATAAATATAATTTCAAAAGAAACCTAAATCATTGCTGAAAAAGATTCAGTACGAAAAACAATTAAGTTGTTTTGCTCTAAAATAGTATTGGAGATCTTGTTGCGGGAATTAGCTATACCGAATATGTGGGGGAATAGAATCTGAAGCAGCAGCATTTTGGTAATTAGGTTTGAGCGACACGAAATAATTTCGTGGGCTCAAACCTTTATTGTTGTTTTTATTGTTTTTTATCCCACCATACTTTGGACAAAAAGGAATCCCCGTTCTGCATTCTGGAAACAGCGTCTTTGAGATTTGTTTGATTTAATTCAGCCTCCTCACTGGAGTAAATAGCTCGACGTGGTATCTGTCTATTGGTGGATCCCGGATTTGGACCAGGTGTCAATTTTGGATAACCTGTACGACGCCATTCGGCAAATGCTTCCATATCTCTGCCAAATAAACTTATCCATTTTTGAGTAGCGATTTTCTCCATCTTTTGCTCGTCTGTCAATCCATTTAGGGTGATGACATTTTGCTCATACGATGAGGGTATTGAAGTTAAATTGTATGGTGGAAGGGCAAAGGCAGCTTTGACGCCATCTGTAAAGAATGATTGCGCATTTGTACTTGTCGCGCCCCAACCTAACAATGCAGCCTCGGCTTTGTAAAAACAAATGTCTGAGTAGGTCATTGCATAACTTGGTATTGGCGCAAAATTCAAGCTAAACCATGTTGACTTGTTGGCCGTAGAGTAATTTGCTCTGATCAGTTGAGAAAGTTCATTATCGGTTAATGCTACTCCAATTCCTTGATAGGTGGTAACACCGCCTATAGTGACTGGTTCTGCAAGTAGACCCAAGCGTGGATCATTATACTCCTTCAATTTGTTTACCAATGTGTTGGCTAAGTACCGTAAGTCTGCGCTCCCAGTAGTCATCTGCCGTAATATAGGGTTTTGGTTTTCGGCTTGGGCATTATTAAATGTAGGAACTGCAGCATTATCACTATTACTTGAGATTAACCCAAGTGGAGAAGTCATTGCTTCTGTAACGGTCTTTTGCGCTAATGAGAGGTTGGCATAACGCATTCTCATGCCCAATTTCAGTTTTAAGGAGTTTCCGAATTTTTTCCATTTATCAATATTACCGCCATAGAAAAAATCGGAGGAACCATAAGATTGATCACCAGCGGTGAGACGTGCCAAAGCGGCATCAACCTTTATAACTAGTGCGGGATAGATATCCTCTTGTTTGTCAAACTTAGGGGTTCGATTAATCTCTTTGCTATCTTTTGTAATTTCCGAATAGGGGATGTCTCCAAATAGATCAGTCAATCGTTGGTATAGATAAACTTCATAAAGTTCGGTTATGGCCAGTTTACTTCTACCTTCGGGACTTTCTTCTTTGCCACTGAGCTCCTTTTTTATCTGAATGATGTTTCTGAGCAAGGTAAAATGCTGTGACCATATCAGGTTTTCTGGTCCTTCAAAATAGCGAGATACGGGCACAACCGGGCCACCTGCCCAATGCTGGATCCAAGAGCCAAACTTATTGTTTGGAAGTTCTCCCGACTCCTGAAACGTACCATCACGAAGGATTCTAGCCATAAGCAATGCGGGATCTATTGTTGTCACTGATGTTGGCGGCGTATTTATTTTTTCAAAGTCTTTCGTGCAGGCGCTAAATGTTGCTACGGAGACAAGAGCGATAACAAATCTGTTTTTTATCATTTTCGTTTTCATAATTCAGTGTTTTAAAGACCAACGGTAAGGTTAATGCCAAATGTTCTCATCATAGGTAGGGAAGTAGATTCAATCCCTATGGAGCTGTTATTCACATTGAAAGCAGAAGCTTCTGGAGAAAAACCATCTGTTTTTCGTTGGAAATAGAATAAGTTTCTACCATATAGACCCAGTTTCAATGAATTGATCATACGATGTGGTATCAGATTTTTCGGGAATGAATAAGAGAGACTGATTTCGCGCATTGCAATATAACTCATATCATTAATCATTTCCTCAGATACCATGACTTCTTTGTCACTAGCTACCATATTCCAATAATCCTGAGCATTCACCTGTTTGCTGTTTTTTGTTCCTGTGCTTGTCCAATTGCCTGCGCCATCTTGTTGTGCAACCATTCCATCAGCGACATAGGTACCCTCACGTCCTTCTAACGTTTTTTTGCTCGTACCATAAATTATTTGTTCTCGATTGAACTGTGAGAAGATCACTCCCCCTTGACGAATATCAACAAGTGCGTATAAGTTGAACCCTTTGTAATTTAATGTGTTGCCGAAACCGCCTATCCAATTTGGCTGCGCATTTCCAAGATCTGTTTCCACTCTTCCGGCGGTACGTAAAGGGAGCCCTGTCGTTGGATCAATTAATCGATTTCCATTTTCATCCTTAATCCATGCAAATTGGGTCCCAATAAGCTGACCAAATGGCTTTCCTACTTCGGCGACGACGTTGATTCCTCTATCCGTTGCCAAAAGGAAACTTTCTACACCAGGGTAAAGCGATTCAACCTTGTTGCGGTTTCTATTAAAGTTAAACGTTGTATTCCATTCAAATCCTGATTCGGTTTTAAGGGGAGTGGCCCCTAGTACAAATTCGATCCCCCTGTTACTGATTTCTCCGGCATTGATGCGATTTTTTACGTAAAGACTTGATGGCGCAATCGGTACATCTAGAATCTGATTTTTTGTTTTCGCCTGATAGTAAGTAAAGGATAGCGAAAGTCTATTTTTTAAAAACCTGAGATCTGCACCAGCTTCGATAGACGTGGTCAATTCATTCTTTAAGTTGGGATCAGGGATAATTTCGGTATATGAAGCCATCGGTACACCACCGTGTGTATATTGATTAAGACTATACGCACCTGTTAATTGGTAGGGGTTTCCGGAGCTGCCGGCCTGTGCCCAAGACGCTCGGATCTTGGCGAAAGACAGCGCCTCTGACTGCCATTTGAATGCATCAGATAGTACAAGACTGGAACTTATCGAAGGGTAGAAAAACGAATTGTTATTTTTGGATAATGTAGAAGACCAGTCATTGCGCGCCGAAAAGTCGACAAACCAATAATCTTTATAGCTAAATTGGCCTGAGAGGTATACCGAATTGATTTTAGACTCGATAAGATCGAATATATAGGTATTCGTAGTGGTATTATTCATGACAAAGAGATTAGGTACGATAAACTGATTACCAGCGTTTCCTGTCATTCGCAGATATCGACTTTGATGACTTGCCCCCATATTGGCACTGAGCTTAATGTTATCTGATAAAGTGAAATTAGAGCTGGCAAGGATATCAAAATTATCTTCACGGGATCGGATAACTTCTTCTCTGATATCGCCTTTTCTGTTTAAGCTCTGATAGGTATTGATCGGTCTATATCGGAATCGCTGATCGGTATAAAAATCGGTTCCTCCTGTTGCTGCTACTTTGAGCCAGGGAGCGAAGTCATAGCTTAGGCGGAGTAATCCAATGATGCGATCGCGGCGATCTTCGTTGTGATTTTCATGGATTGTCCAGAAAGGATTAGCCGTGGAACTATTCGTTGCGTAAGTTTTTTCCAGACCTTCCGTTAGTCCCGAAAAACCGAGCTGCCTGCCTATTTCCTGTGCCGTCCATTTATATTGGGACATGATATCATTCCCTAGGCTTCGTGGTTGACTGATAAATAAATAGGCTGGATTATCGGCTGCATCAGCCAATGTTGGTCTATTGTTTCCTTTTTGAGCGATGTAATTTGCTTTTACATCAATATGAAGTTTATCCGTAATTTTTGCCTGTGTGCGTAAACCAAAATTATTCCTTTTCAAAGTATTGGTGGGGATATATCCGTCCACATCTGTATTGGCAAAAGAAAAACGATAGTTTATTTTTTCATTTCCGCCGTCTATGCTTAAGTTATTGACAAATTGTTTTTCGGTTTGGAAAAAAGATGCATAGGTATCAGGTTTAGGTGTTAGCTGCAGTACATTTCCATAGGCATCTTCATAAGTTTGCCCCTCCATTTTGGCTCCCCAGCTGGCACGTGTTGTACGGTCCCGGCCTGCACTCATTTTTGGGATACCACTGTAACCGTTTTTTATGGCATCACTCATGGAGACGATGGTTCCGTCGTCTTTTCGGAAGTGCGTAAATGTGCCGTTAAGTCCTTGACCATATTCATTTTGAAAATCGGGGAGTACTAAACCATTTCCAAAGGAATAATCTGTGCCATAGCTGAAGCGTGTTTTACCGGCTTTTCCTGATTTTGTTGTAACTAGGATGACACCGTTGCTTCCTCTTTGACCATATAGTGCTGCAGCATTGGGCCCTTTTAGGACGGACATGGTCTCAATATCTTCGGGGTTAATATTACCAATACCGTCGCCATAATCTGTACCACCGGATTGGTTTGGTGCTGAAATGTTTTGATTGTCAATCGGCACACCATCGACTACATAAAGCGGCTGGCTATTACCAACAAGGGAGTTGTTACCACGAATAACGACTTTTGAAGAGCCTCCAGCACCAGAAGCGGCACGGCTTATTTGCACACCAGCGACCTTTCCTGAAAGTGCATTGGCAACATTTGTTTCTTTACCCTGTGTCAATTCATCTCCTTTTAGCTCCGCAACAGTATAGCCAAGGGCTTTTTTCTCCTTTTTAATACCTAGTGCAGTGACAACTACTTCTTGTAGGTTTTCCGATACCGATTCCAGACTGACATTGATGGCAAGCTTATCTCTTTCAGAGATGTTGTAGTCTGTCAGTTCCTTGGTTTTAAATCCGATAGAGGAAATGGTGATTTGATATCCTTGACCAGCTGGGATCTGATCAAAAGAAAAGGTACCATCTGCTGCGCTAGTCGTTGCCCTTTTGAATTTGTTAGCCGCATTCTGGATAGTGACTGTTGCAGAGTATATGGGCTTACCTGCTTCGTCGCGAATGACGCCGTTGATCGCTGCCTGCTGTTGTGCATTAACAATCTGATAACTAGTTGCCAAAAGGCCCATTAGTCCAAGACGTAAACCCCAGTTTACATCAGCACGGATATTGGTTCTTAGCATAAACATGGTTAGTAGGCCATGTTTGGAAGGTAAATAATTGTGCATAATTTATGGATTAAATAAGTGAATTATATTTTATTCTGTACAGTTATGGTAATGTGGTGGAGTTCTTGTATATCTGATAGTATTTTTCGGAAGACAGAAGGATCATTTTCATAGGTGCCACTGTAATATTTGTCTTCGATAGCTTCGGAATCAAATTCAAGTTTGATATTATAGTTTTGACTTATAATATGCAGTAGATCTTTAAGGGCTAGATTTTTGAAGATTAGTGTATTTTGTTTTTCGGAATAAAAACCTCTTCTGTTGAATTTGGAAAAATTCATCCGTTCTTCGGCAATAATTTGAAGTTGTCTATGATCGATGGTTATTTCTTCATTTGGTATAAATTCAAGGAGCAGAGGGGGGGATCCTGTTTTATTTTTTAGACTCTTTAATTGGATACGCCCTTCAAATAATCTGACTTTTGTTCGTGAAGATTTTAGCTCATCTACGCTGAATATTGTACCTAATGCGGTTGTTGTTAACCCAGTGGTATGTACATTAAACGGCCTTGACTTGTCTTTGGAAACAACAAACTTTGCCTTTCCTTTTAAATGAATATCACGGGTAGACAGCGAAGAAAAGTTATCTGCAAATTTAACTTCCGAATTAGGATAAAGTTCAATTTTTGATCCATCAGGAACATCTATCTGCATCGGCAAATTGCCAGAATTAATATAATAGAAGTTGCTTGGGGACTCCAATTTCGGAGTTTGTTCTTTTGGGACAGAAGTAATCGTAGGCGTATTTGTTGTTGTCTTCCAATATTGAAAAGATTCCCAGCCTAGTGTTCCGACAAGTAAAAGTATCGCAGCATACTTCAGTAGGGTATAGATCCGTTGTTTTGTATCCCTGATCGTAATTTTTTTGATCAGGGATTGTTTGATTGAGTCATGCTGTTCAAAAGCTATATGTTCTTCTATATTATGCCATTCGCTTGCTGGAAGCCAATCATCCAAATTTAGTTGGTTATTATCCAGTGCAGTTTGAACCGCTTTAACTTCTTCGGTATTTGCTTCTCCGCGGAGATATTTTTCGATGAGTTCTTTCGTAATCTTCATACATATTGATTACGATTGAAAATAGGGTATCCCCCAAAAGAAAATTAAAAAAGATTAAGCATCAGTATGGAGAGCAATAATGCTTTTCTTATTGCTTTTAACGCAAGAGCAATTTGGTTTTCTACCGTCTTGGATGAAATGGAGAGTTTATTTGCGATTTGTTTATGGGATAGATTGGAATATCGGCTCAACATAAAGATCTGTTTTCGCTTTTCGGGCAATTGATTAATTATATGTTGTAATGTCGCTTCAAGCTGTTTGGCATAGTAATCATCTTGCGGGGAATGGTGCTGAATGAGCTCATTTTCTGTTTGAAGAAGTTTCTTTCGATTATATTCTTCTTTGATTAGATCCAAAATTGTTGTCCTTGCAATACAAAAAATCTGAGATTCTACAGTAGCGTCAATATTCTTTTCATTTAAGTTTTTCCAAAGCTTAATAAATACACGCTGTACAGTTTCTTCGGCTAAATAAGAGGATCTGGTTTTATTGAACGCATATTGGTATACTTTGGGACTCCATTGATCATAGTATTCCTCAAATGTTTGGATATTTAGCGAATAATTGATTCCCATAGTGTAGACTTGGAATCTCTAATATAGCTAAACTAAATCATTTAATATAAATTTGGGCAGCGTTTTTCTAATAGCCAAAACGTTAGTGTGATGAGACTTGTTTCTAAAGAAATCTGCAGTGTAAAGTTTTTACATTTCTCATCATGTTGAAATATTATTTGAAGGCTGAACTATTGCCCTAGTTTCAATTGCTATAGCGTTATGAAGGTTCTATATTTTTCAGGTACAAGCGGAATTCTGTTGCCCTACAGGAACAAAAGCTATTATCCCAAAGATTTAAAGGATAGGAGCAGGCTTGCGGTATATAGTCTGTTGTTCAATTCTTTGGAGGTAAACAGCACGTTTTACAAGATACCCCGCAAGGAGACTGTCGAACGATGGTCTCAGGAAACAAGCGATAGCTTTCGTTTTACTTTTAAGCTTTGGAAGGGAATTACGCATCAAAAGGATTTAATTTTTGAAACAAGCGATGTTATCAAATTTTTGGATATTATTGATAGTGTTGATAAGAAGAAGGGGTGTTTGTTGATACAATTGCCTCCATCAACCAAATTTTCCTCACTGAACAATTTAGATAAGCTTTTAAGATGTATTACAACTGATAAACGAAGTTTGGATTGGCAAGTATGCATTGAGTTTCGTCATCAGTCCTGGTATCGCATGGAAACAATGGCACTGTTAAATTCTTATGGTATGAATTTGGTATTACACGATAAAGATGGCAGTGGAATAAACAGACAGTACACCGGTAATGATATGATTTATATACGTTTTCATGGACCAAAAGGTGATTATAAGGGAAGCTATGAAGATGCCGTATTATATGAATATAGTGGTTATATCAAAGAATGGCTAGCTGAAGGAAAAGAAGTTTATGTTTATTTTAACAATACCATTGGCGCTGCAATTGCCAATCTCAGAACATTAGAAGAATATATTAAAAGATTATAATATATGGATTGTTCAAAAGATACTCCCACGAATATATTCTTTCCCCATATAACCATCCCAATTTTCATGGTCACGCATAATATGGTGATAGACTGTGGCTAGAGCCTGCATCTTAGTGAATAAAGGAATGCCTTTTCGGATACAGTCATAGTCTGTATAAATCCCATTGCAATCATTCCATTGAAGCCATTGGAGCAACTCTTGTCGTTTCATAAGTGAGAGCCGATCAAAAAGTGTTTTATCCTTTAAATCAAGCAGCTGATAGCGCCAATCCTTTCGTTGCGACTCCATTGCGATGATTTTTGGTAATTGATAACCGATAATCTGTTTGATGAAAGATTCCATAGTTTGAGCAATTAATTGTTAAACATAAGTTGTATTGGACCATTCGAAATGCTATTAAACTGCTTTTTTGTATGATTGCGCAAGATCTCTCTATAGGTATATTCTACAGCCTTTGATTTGCAAAGAGGTTTTACACCGTTATCCATACATTTACGGTCAGTGTAGTTGCCTTTTGGGTTATACCATTGTAACCAATCAACGAGTACCTCCCGATCCATCACTTCAAGTCGTTGAAGTAAACCATTTATTTCACTTTCTTTAAGTTGTTCACGCCAATCGGACCATATCGATCGTGATGTGAATTCTCTGTTTGCTTTGAATTTATTTTCCATCGTGTTTTTATACCTTTTTGCCGGACTTTATTTAGAATATCAACTTTATTTAAACTACTAGCTTGCTTATAATCGCGTTCCCAAGTTTACTTTTCATAAATAACGCTATCTGTTGGAGTAGTTCAGGGCTAACTTCGGGGACTCTTTCCAAGTCTCGAATAAACCATTTTTGAATCACAGGATAATGCTTAAGAACTGGATCAAATTTTACGACTTCAGCCCTAGATGATTTACCTTCAGGATCGTAATATGACCAAAGTACAATAAAGATTGTATGGGGATCCTCATCCGGATAGGGGGTGTGGAAGCGAACAATATCGCCAACATGTAATTCCTTATTGTCAAATCCTTTTGCCTGTTCCATAAAGACCTTGTCTAAAATTGATATCCAAATATACTAAAAATATTAGTTTTATAAAATTTTATTGAATTTTTTTGCTAAATATATTGTTGGTTAGGGTTAGAGCGATCTAGCTTTATTTCTATCGGCGGGAAACTGAATGATAAAAAAAGGATTTTCTTAGCTATTTGATCGTTAGTTCTTTGTTTTTTTTAATGAGCAATAAGCAGTTCGTGCTACTGCTTGTCTTTCGTAGAACGTATGACATCTTGTAGCAAAAGTGTTTGAAAAGATAATGTTTGGCGGGAATACTTCTCATTATTCAATAATAATATACAGAAGACTTTTTTAGCGAGTCCCCTTAGGCGGAGGAAATGATGCTATCAGTCTTTCAGAAATGAAACAAGGGGTTTGATAAATCGGTCGAAAGCTTCAATATGGGGCAGATGTCCAACGTTGTCGAGTTCGACGAGTTTTGATCCTTTGATTTTTTGTTGAGTTTCCTTTCCTAAATACTGATACAGTCCCATTTTTGCGGCTACTTTAGGATCTTTTACGTTGGCTTTACCGATTGCAGTTCTATCTCGCGTACCGATGATGAGCAGGGTGGGTGTTTTTATATGCTGAAATTCATAAACAACAGGTTGGGTAAAGATCATGTCTGATGTTTTGGCATTTACCATGGCAACGATGGAATAATCCTTAGCTTTTGTCCAGCCTGTAAGTAGGTACACCCATTCATCATATTCCGGCTTCCATTTGTTGTCATAATAGAATCCGCTTTGGTACTTTTTTGCAGATTCATATCCCGTTTTTAATTCCGTTTGAAAATTTTGGTCGATGGAAGTATAAGGTGCGACAAGTTTCCAGTCTTCCAGCCCAATGGGATTTTCTAAAACAAGTTTTTCCACAGTTTCGGGATACATTAATGTAAACCTTGTTGCAAGCATCCCGCCCATAGAGTGACCAAGTAAGGCGACCTTATCAAGTCCCAACTTGTCTAAAAGCAATTTTGTATTTTGCGCTAGCTGCTGAAAAGTAAACTGATAAGCTGTGGGTTTTGAAGATTTACCAAATCCAATCTGATCAGGTATTATAACGCGATACCCAGCCGAATTTAGTGCCTGAATGGTTTTTTCCCAGTATGCTCCGTTGAAATTTTTGCCGTGGAGTAGTAACACGGTATGACCATTAGGTTGTTGCGAGCTGACATCCATATAGGCCATTTTTATTTCTTCATCCTGACTCTTTAAATTTAAGTAATGTACTTCATAAGGGTATTGATAATTATTGAGCATAATATCCAGTATAGGGCGATCTGTCTGCGCGTTTGATAACGAATAGACGAGACTGAGCAGTACAAGAGCGAGCTGTTTTATCAACGATTTCATTTATGTGTTTTTTTTTAAGTATACATCATCACTTTGGCAACTTTACTTTATATACCTGATAAGGCAATTCAACTCGGTCTATGCCATTGTTCCATTGCGGATCTCTGGATAGTTGTGCGCATGAAAAGTAAAGATAACCATTACCATCTATACCCAAAGAATCCGGCCATAACAATCTGGGGTCCTGTGTCAATAAATGAATTTGTCCATCTGGACTCAAGTATTTGATACTGTAATCCATTGAGGTCGTCAGATAAATATTACCGTTCCGATCGGCAAGTAAGCCATGTGTGACGCCTACATTTCCCATGTCTTCTACTTTGCCTTGCAGGGCTGATTGGGATAGTTTATCATCCGCAAGGTACTTTGTAGCGATGCGGTATAAGTGCTTTTTATTAATTGGTTTAAAATAGAAATAATTAAAGTCATGAGTTAGCGCTATCCCATTAACGTGAGAGAGAAAGGGTTTACCGTCCTTATAGCGCATATCTATGCCGGAATAGGAAATGACAACTTCCGGATCAGCTAATGTGAAGGAGCTTTTTTCCAGTACTTTTCTACTATTTCCTGATTGAAGATCAAGAACAATTATTGCGGCCTGACCGGGATCGGAAAGATAAGCTAGATTTTTTTCGAGGTCAATGCGTACATCATTCAAACCTGATTTCGCTTTGTCAAGATCATCAAATGTATAGATACGTGCTATTTGATTATTTTTTGTGTCGATTTTAAGGAGTTTGAATTGTCCGGTAGGAGCTGCACCATCTGGGCCGAAAATAGACCCGGAGGTTGATGGTTTAGAGTCTAATACCCATAAGTTGTCCTGTGCGTCGACAAAGATATCCTGAACGTTTACAAAATGTGAGCTTTCGTCCCCTTGGCTATTCCATGCTTCATTGGGATAGGGGGTGCTTTTGCCATCAATGATTTCAGTAAGGGCGTACCGGTAATCTTTGTTTTGTTTAGGAAATGATACGAATAATCTATTTGTCGACGTTGCGCTGACGCCTATGGGCCGGTAGGGTCCAAAAGATGCTGCGACTTCTAGTTTCGGATCTAGAGCGAGTTTTTCTTGTGCTTGCATTGTAGAGCATAATAGATGAGCGAATAGGAAATAAAATAAGAGGTTTTTGTACATATTTGGTATTTATTTGAGATCTGATGAAAGTGCTGAATGAATTGTGAAAACCAGTATTCTATTTTATAACTTCTTTTTTACTGTTATTGTTTTATAAGATTATTATATAAGGGGAGGATAGTCCCGTTCGTTCAGATAGAATGGATTCGTGGTGCAAGAACTGTGAGAAAGTGATTCGGATTTTTCATCCTGATCAGGCGTTAGCCGTTAGGTTTCGAAAGACGAGCTTATCGGTTTGGTGCGAGTGATAAGGAAAAGCGCAAATTCTATTGCGGGGACAGCTTTTTGTGAAAATGGCATGCCCCGCTATTTTTAACAGCGGGGCATGCTTTTTTGTTACTTGGTCAATTTGATACCAAATATGGATTCAAGTTTTTCCTCCATTGGTCCGCCGCCATTTTCGTCGGATCCTACACTACTAAACACAATTTTTCCGTCTGGATCAATTAGATATGCAGTAGGAATTCCGCTGACAAAAAAAGCAGATTTCGATAAATTCGTTTTGTCGTGTAGTTGTGGCCAGGGGTTGTTTTCTTCTTTGACCGCTTTCTTCCAGTCATCGAGCTTTGCGTCAATCGAGATATTGATAATTTCGAAGTTCTGACCCTTTAGCTGTTGGTAAACCGATCTAAGCCTAGGAAATGAGATTCGACATGGACCGCACCAAGAAGCCCAAAAATCAATCAATACATATTTTCCTTTGAGCTTATTGAACGAAAAATCATTTCCGGTGGTATCGGGAAGGACGAAGTTAGCTACCGTAGATCCTATACTGGATCTTTTTTTGCTAGCTATTTTTTCATATAACTGCTTCGCTGCTTTGGTTTCTTTGAGTGGGGCGGATAATTTCGAATAATTATGCTCTAATTGAGCGAGAGATAGACTGCTGACCCTTCCTAATAACATAAACGGTGCATCTGCTCCATTGGGATTAAAATATTTTGCAAATAGTGAGTCATTTAATTGTGTCTCACGTTTCTCGAAATAATCCATTGCCTTATCAAAATTAGTTGTCCCTTCTTTCAGTGCTTCTTCACCGAATTTACTTGTGATTTCCTTGTTGATCCTTTCATGAATAGACTTTTTGGCTCTAGAATAATCGAAATATGCAACTGAACGGGTAGGTCCATTTATTTGGCCTGAGGAGATGCCTTTCTCAATATCAAAATCAAGTTGTAACGTTCCTGATTTTTCAATAAATAACGAAAATGGAGAGACATAGCCTTTGACCTTACTCTCATATTGAAGATAGAAATACATTACATCAGGAGCTTCAGATGTAATGGTTATCTGATATTCACCATTTGGACTGATTGCTGTCGAATCTTGAAACTGACCTTTGAAAATGTATATCTTATTAAATCCTTTTGTGTCGCCAGTTACTTTACCTTTTATTTTCAGATTGATCTGGGCAAAGAGGGGATTAAATGAGAAGAAAAATAATGCCACAAGCACTGTTATTATAATATTTTTAGATTTCATGATAAATTTCAATAAAGTTTAAATTTTAATGTACGATTGATAGATCTATTAATTTAATCCAGCAGGTAGATATGGATCGCTATTGGGCTGTAAATTCCAGCTTGGATTAGCAAGTATGGTCGGATTATTGATCTGTAATGTGAAAAATTTACTGATGACATCCGCTTTGTAGGATTTGTTACCTATGGTATGGATGACCTGCGTTTTCGACCAAGGTTTTCCTTTATCTAGTGCCAATCTCTTGATGTCGAATGTCCGTTGATAGGTGCCAAGCTGCATTTCCCGTCTACGTTCTTTCAGAATTTCTTCGAGTAATTGATCCTGACTAAAAGCCCCGCCATTTTGAAGATCTGTATTTGCACCTGAATAGCGGTATTTGCGCAGCATATTGAGATCGCTTAACGCTTGTCCCAATTGGTTTAACCTTGCATTTGCTTCCGCTTTTATCAATAGCAGCTCGGGATAAGTCATTCCCTGTGAAGCAATCATTTTGTTGTCCCGATAATACTTAAGGCGTACACCATCATCATGTTTTACACCACCTTCAACCACCGAATAGCCCAGCGTTTTGAGCATAAATAGCTTGTATCTCCGATCTGCGTTTTTATCAAAAAGCTTGATAAATTCTTCCGAAGGATAGGGAGAATAGCTGTAGGGGGTAGGGCGATAAAATAGTTGTTCCCTATTGTAAGTCTGTTTCAACAAATTATCTTCGCCTAGTAACTCAAGACCAACTTCGGCATCGGTACCTGCTGGTGGAGATGCATTTGGATCTTGTCTATAACTGAATTTATTTAGGTTATAGATAAGATTATCAGTATTACCTTTGGCTGCAATGGCTTGCGCCCATGCATCATTTACATATTTGGACATTTTGGTCCAATCTCTTTTGAACATGTATAGCTGTGCTAACAAGGCATTAACTGCTGGCTTGCTTGCTCGGGTTGGGTTTCCAACGGTATTTGGAGCGCCGGTCAATGCATCGAGCAAATCTTTTTCTGCCAGATTCATAATTTCATTTGTGCTGGCGAGATCGGGATTGGGAGTGTTTGGTGAACCTGTTGTCCGGTAAGGAAGCACTTTTTGATCATTTTTACCTTCAGGATCGTACATTGGGCCATAACCCAGTCCTCCGACCAGATAGGACCAAGCTCTTCCAGCTTTTGCCTGTGCAACAATTATTTTACCCAGATCTGAATTTTCTCCCTTAAGATTTGAAACTTCATCAATGGCGATATTGAATATGGCCGCAGCACGATAGATGGCCCAGTCCCATGTGTATTGGGGATCTATCGGATTCGTATAGGGGTAATAAAATTTAAATGCAGCCCAACGATCTACATTCGGGTGTGTACTTTTGTACAGATATATAGCCTGATTTTCACTGATTGTTAAGTTGTCACCCATAAAAGCATAGAAGCAACCTCGGTTGTTGTCCGCATAAAATGAACTAATGGTATTTGTATTATTCAATAAATTCTCCAGATCTTCCACTTTTGAAGGAATCAATTGTCCAATAGGTTTAACATCCAGGTATTTGTTGCATGAGAAGGTCGATATGGAGATCAGGCCCAATGCAAGGTATATTATTTTTTTCATTTCAATTAATTTTTAGGTTAGAGTCCGAATCGTAAACCAATAAATATCTCGCGTGGTAAAGGCAGTGAGGTAAATCCTTGATCTGTTCCTGCCCCAGTACCACCACTTACATTGAATTCTGTAGTTTCGGGATCTATGTCCACACCTTTAGTTGTAATACGAAATAGGTTTCTGCCCTGTACAAATATTCTTGCGTTGGTAAGACCAATGCTTTTGCTTAGTTTCTCGAGATTATAGGAAAGTGTGATGTCCCTTAATTTGGCATAACTGGCATTACCTACATTGACATCCGCAAAAGGGAAGGAGAACATATCCATATTCCATTCTTCCAGAACGGGATATATTGTATTCTTTTCGTCTCCAGGTTTTCGCCATCTTTCGGCTACATGTCGGTTTTGATAATTGGATCCACTAAACGTATCCTTCCTATATTTATGGCCTAGTTTTGCTATAAACATAAAAGATAGGTCCCAATTTTGATAGCTGAAGCGATTTGTTAAAGCAAGATCCCATTTTGGTCTAAAGGTCCCCTGATAGACCAAGTCAGTAACTTCAGCATTGCTTGCCAATACAACCTGATTGTCTCTGGTATAAACTTGTGTTTGACCGAGTTCATTAAGACCTGCAAAACGATAACCCCACAATCCGTCTGAAGGATAGCCCGCTACCATGATTCCTCCAGGAGTAGTGTAACTTCCTGTGTACGGACGGTTTACATTGTAGTGTTTTACTTTGTTTGCGTTAAAGGAGATATTGGGCAAAATATCCCAGCTAAATCTGCTATTTTTGATAGCGTGGACATTGAGCCCAATTTCAAATCCATGATTGGTCATTTTCCCTACATTTTTTGTTAGAGAGCTAAAACCTAGTGTTGGATCCGCGGCGTCTGCAGCCAAGAGATCAGAACTGTTCTTGTTGTAATAATCAAAGCTACCTTCTATCGCATTGTTTAATAAACCGAAGTCTATTCCCACATTGGCAATCTTGGTTTTTTCCCAACGCAATTGCTTATTGGGAGGCGAGGAGATTCCATAGGAAACTCCACCCGTTGTAGGACTGTAGCTGCCTACGCTCAAAATCAAAAACGGACCATTTCTCAGGGAAATATTTCCATTGATACCATAGGAACCTCTGATATTGAGTTTACTGAAAACAGCTTTATCCCACCATTTCTCGTTACTTAATTTATAAGTTCCTCCAAGCGACCACATCGGTTTGTAGCGGTACTTTTTATCTGTACCAAAGAAATTGGTAAGATCTAGTCGGATACTTCCGCTTAGGATAAATCTATTGTCATATTCGTATGATCCATTGGCATACCAGGATACAAAGCGATTATCGCCATAAGTTAGTGAACCATCGGTCAGCGATACGCTACCATTAGGAAATAGCATATCTGCGTTGTAAATCCCAGCAGTAAAATCCTTGATGTTGACAGGGATAAATGAGCCTGCATTTTCATTATAGCCAGCTCGGGTAGCCAATCTATTGTTGTCAGAGGTAATTTTTCTGATTTCGTTTCCGACTAAGGCGTGCAACAGATGTTTGTTATCGGAGAAGTTTTTGCTATAATTTAGCTGTGTTCGAAGCGTCCAGGTTTCATTGATATTTTTGAATTCGTCCAATATGCTTCCGTCGGGAATATAGTGATTAGCGGGATTTGATTTGGAGGTGGCATCGTTATAGGCAATACGTGCATTATAGGAGTCTGCCCGTTGGATATTTTTAACATTAGCCGTTCCTTTGACCCAGTTACCTCCGACTTCTGCTGTAAGTCCTTCTACGATATTGGCTCTTAGAAATCCGCTCATCCTAAAACTATAGCTATTGCTGTAACTGGGCATTTTCCCCATGTCTTCTAAAGGGACATAATCCCAGGGCTTCATGCCGGGGGTGTTTTTGTAGGTATTTACCTTATATTGACTGATACCCCATATTGCTGCCGGATTGCCATTGTCGTCCAATAGGTTGGTGTACGGCATAATCATTGATCCTCCTGAAAAACCAGCTAAAGACTGATAATTGTCACCTACCAGTTCTGGACCGTAAATGGTAGAATATGTAAATGAAGTACTATTACCTTTATTATACGTGAAATTGGCGGCTGCTCCAGCAGTTAAGAATGGAAAAAGCTGCCATTCGTTTTTAAAATCGGTGATTAATCGTTTTGAATGATTGTTAATGAGATTCTCCTTGGTCTGTTGATAGTTGACGGAAAAATTATAACTGCTTTTATGCGATCCGCCGGCGATATTGATGTTATGCTGATGGGTTACTTTATTTCTGAAAAACAGATCCTGGATTTGATGTAAAGCATTGATACCGCGAAGTCCATCGATCTCGGCCATTGCATCTTGGTGGCTAATCTTCCCTTCACGCTCTTGCATCAATAGATAGGTCACCCGGCTCATATTATATGGATCCATCGTTGAGGGACCATTTGGATTCAGGTTGAAAAGGTCTATCTCTGCGTCAATATAGTCTGATGTTGTCGCTTTATTCAGATACTTTAACTGTGGTTTCTGAATAATATTTACAAAACCTGAATAGCTTATTTTAGGTTCACTATTTTGTCCAGACTTTGTAGTAACAACAATGACGCCATTGGCTGCTCTGGAGCCATAGATAGATGCGGCCACACCATCTTTTAACACCGTTATGCTCGTTATATTCATTGGATTGATATCATCTATTGTTGTTTCGACGGGATAGCCGTCAATGACAATCAAAGGTGTTTTTTGTGCATTAAAGGTCGAGACACCTCTAATTTCTATTTTGCCGGCCTTATCAATAGTGAGTCCTGTTGTCTGTCCTTCAAGAGCATTTTTGAGATCTGTAGCTAGTTTTCTTTCCAGTTTTTCACCGCTAACATAACTGAAAGATCCAGTGACGCGATCTTTGGGGAGTTTTTGATATCCAGTATTGACTTCTACTGTCGCCTCATTTAATGTTCCCGTTTTTAATGCCAGTGTGATGACGCCGAGA
>JAQZAZ010000294.1 GCA_029239355.1 Sphingobacterium sp. | reverse complement strand
AGCTACGCCTTGGAATTCCCATAAAAATAATGTGAAAGAATTCTTCCAAACGGGTTTTTCTCAAAATCATAATATTTCGTTGCTGTCGAAAACAGATCGCTCTTCGACACGGGCTTCGGTGTCTTTTAGAGATCAAAGAGGGACAGTACCTAATACCGATCAAAAAAAATATACGGCACAATTAAATAACGATTACAAAATCAGCGATAAAGTTTCGTACGACATCATGACTAACTTTACACGTACTGAAAGTAATAATTTAGTAATGCAGGGCTATGACAGTGCAAATCCCATGAATGGCTTGATCTGGTTTGGCCGACAGGTCGATATGCAGGATTTGAAAAAAAATTGGGATCAGCGCGATGCACAGGGAAATTATACCTATTACAACTGGAATTCAGCTTATCACATGAATCCATTCTATACGATGAATGAATCTCAGAATGCGCTTAAGACGAACCGTATTTTTGGAAAGACATCACTGCATTATCAACCCTTTGATTTCTTAAAATTTGAAGGTAGGGTTGGACTGGATTATTACAATACACATATTTTTGAATCGACATACTTCAATTTTGATAATAGGGATGGTAAGTTCAACGAAACCAAAAATAGTAATTCCGAGTTTAATGCTGATTTTATTGCAAACTTCAACAAACAGTTTGGAGATCTTAGTTTAACGGGAATTTTAGGTGCGAATTACCGGGATTATCAGTTTGAAACAAATACCCTCGGCGCAAAAGCACTTAATGTATTGGGAGTTTATACAATCACCAATAAAATTGGTGATGCTTATACCTTTATGGATCATGCCAAAGGACGGTCCAATTCTTTATACGGGCAAGCAAATTTAGGCTGGAGGGATCAGCTGTACCTGGATTTGACGGCACGTAACGATTGGTCTTCAACCTTAAAAAAATCCTTCTTTTATCCTTCAGCAAGTTTGAGCTGGATACCAACGGCTAGTTTTGAAGGATTAAAAAGTGATTACCTCAATTTTTGGAAGTTACGATTTAACATAGTGAAAGTGGGTAATGCAACCCGACCATATCAGAATGGGAATTACTATTATGCACAGACAGATGCCTTTAATAATCTGTCTCAGATGTACAAAAGTATGACCTATGCCATTGAAGGTCTGGAGCCCGAGGCGATTACCTCGTATGAAATAGGAACCGAGCTGGGGATGTTTAAGGATCGATTGCACTTGGATCTCACTTATTATCAAAAAATCAATAAAAAACAATTGCTTCCTGTACCCACATCAAATGTTGTCGGATTCAGTAGCATCTTCTTAAATGCTGGTGAAATCAGAAGCAAAGGTATTGAAGTCCAGTTAAGAGGAGATATACTCAAACGGGAAGAGGGATTAAATTGGACAACAACGGTCAACTTCTCGAAAGATAAAAACAAAGTCGTTGAACTTTATCCGCAATTGGGGCTGAACGATCTGAGATTGGGCTGGACTTGGGGTATATCCAATATGGCATCGGTTGGCCGACCATGGGGTACATTAGTCGGGCCAGGCTATGACCGCGTGGAAGATGGTCCAATGAAAGGGGCAATAAAAATCGCTTCTAATGGATTGATAGATAAGCCCTTGAGTGCGCAGGTTCTAGGTAATGTTGTGCCGGATTTCTTAGCATCGATGCGTAATGATTTTACCATTAAAGACTTTAGATTCGGTTTTATGTTGGATTTCAGAAAAGGGGGAGACATTTGGTCGCAGACCATGTCACACGGTTACACTACTGGAATTGCTGAAATTACTGCAGCTGACGGTATTCGTGAACGCGCTATTGTAGCCGGTAAAGATGTGATGCCAAACGAAAGATTTGCGATGCTTGTAGGTAAGGAATGGGTTGAAAATACAATTGAAACCAGCGCCCAAAGTTGGTATGAATTAGGTGGGGTGGCACCAATGTATGTTTTTGATGGTTCGTTTCTAAAACTGAGAGAAGCCTATATTTCTTATAATTTGCCAAAAGCACTTTATAGCAGAATAAAGGGGATCAAGCGTGCGAATGTCTCTGTCACAGGAACCAATTTAGCACTGTTATGGGTGCACAAGTCCAATACCATGCGTTTGGATCCAGAAGGTGGCGGGGTATCAAGTGATTCACGTGGAGTAGGTTTTGAACAAGCCTCTGTTCCTAATTCAAGAAGTATAGGTATTAAACTTGGTTTTACTTTTTAATCTACACAGGAAAGTAAATACTTTAGACACAACAAACAAAATTATGGTTATGAACACTTTCGTTAAAAAATTAAAATATACATCGCTCCTAGCAATTCTTTTGGTCTCAGGATGTACCAAAAATTTTGAAGAAATTAATACGGATCCAGATGCGTTAAAAGATGTCCCTCCACGAAATATGCTGGTCAATGTACTGCGGCATGCAGGCGAGCAATTTGGTGGAGATGTGGATGGTTATGGCACTTTTGCAGGATATATTGTCAAAATTCAATACCCAGACAACTTAAGCGGATTGATTCCAACCGATAATACCTACGGTAATCGTTGGGCAGCCTGTTACTACAATATTACGCAAATGAATGATTTGCTGAAAAAGACGGAGGATAAAGCCGCCGCTTTTAAAAACATCCGCATTGTAGCGCGCATATGGAACAATTATATGTGGTCTTATTTATTGGATGGTTGGGGTGATATCCCATATTCAGAGGCCTTTAAAGGTAGGCCAGAAGATGGTTCGGTCCTCAAAGCAAAATACGACAAACAGGAAGATATTTTTCCTGCAGTATTAGCTGATTTAAAAGCATTGGCGGATGAATTGGCCGCAGGCATCGGAACCGATGCATTGGGGGAGTATGATATTATATACGGATCAAAGGAAACTGGAGCGGATGTACTTAAAGTGGAGATGTTGAACTGGCAAAAGTTTTGTAATTCACTGCGCTTGCGTATGGCTACACGCATATCTGCTGTCGCTCCCGCCCTGGCGAAATCTACTATAGAGGAAATAGCCGGAAATAAGACGAAATATCCCCTGATTGAAACAAATGCAGAAAATTGTCGTATACTGTATCCAGGTACACTACCTTATATGGAACCTTGGTATAAGTCCGGCATAAATGGTGGGCGTCTCAATAACTGGGGAATGTTTGATATTTTCATCGATCATTTGGATCAAACAAAAGATCCAAGAATTGCTTCAATTGCACGAAAGAATAATGCAGGCAAGTATGTGGGTTTTGTAAATGGTTCCGAAAATAATCCCAATCCATTTACTTCCATTTCTTGGATTGGTGAACACTACATTAATGATCCTGCTGGAGCTACCCCATTTTATCGGGCATGTGAAACTTATTATATGCTGGCAGAAGCCGCTTTATCGGGATATAATGTGGGGATATCAGCAAAGGAGGCCTATGAAAAAGCTGTGCAGCTATCTATGGAGGACAATAAGGTCGCAGCGAGTGCCGTTGCCACATACCTTGCCGGAGCAGGTAAATTTAATGGAACCAAAGAACGGGTTTATTGGGATATGTGGGTAGCCCTATTTAAAGAAAACTATGAAGCTTGGAGTTTATATCGACGAACAGGTATTCCAACGACAAATTATCCTTCTAAACTTCAGAAAAAACATACTGACCAACCATGGCGTTTACCTTATCCGAATAATGAATATTTATATAATACGGATAATGTTAAAGCTGCAGCTACAGGAACAGTGGATTACAACTGGGGTAAAAGATTGTGGTGGGCAAAAAATAATGGAAAAAATTAATAGGCCTCAAGTTAATATAAAAATCAACCTAATTTAAATTTTAAT
>JAQZAZ010000080.1 GCA_029239355.1 Sphingobacterium sp. | reverse complement strand
CTTCTGCTAAGATGTTTTTGAATTTTGCGATTACTTCTTTCGCAGCATCTTCAGAAAGCAACGGGGTAAGAACGATTACAGATTCGTACTGTTGCATTTTGTTAATTAATTTTGTTATTTAAAATTCCACATTTGTGGAAGTGCAAAGGTAGGTATTATATTGTTATATTGCAACGCCTTAAAATAAAAAAGTTTAGATCTTTAGGGAGATCTAAACTTTTTTGGTGGCCACAAATTAAACTACTTAGTTTAATTTGCTCATTTCTTCTTTTATTGCTATTTGTGTTTTTTCGCTTACACTCACCAATGGCAGACGTAAAATATCATCACCGAAGCCTAATCTTTTAAGGATGTATTTAACACCGGCAGGATTTCCTTCGACAAAACAAAGATCAGTTATCTGGAGTAAATCATTATGGATGGCTCTCGCTTCGTTATATTTTCCCGCCTTACATAATTTTGCCAGTGTAGCCACTCGTTTTGGAAATGCATTTCCGACTACAGAAATAATTCCTGCAGCACCGAGCGCCATCATAGGCAAGGTAACGGGATCATCACCGGAGATCAATAGAAAATCTACAGGTTTATCCCGTAAGATTTCACTGAATTGGGCGAAATTTCCGGAAGCCTCTTTTATCGCTACGATATTTGAAAAATCATTGGCCAGACGTAATGTCGTCTGTGCGGTCATGTTGCTGCCCGTACGGCCCGGTACATTATATAATATGATAGGTAAAGGAGAAACTTGCGCAATAGCCTTATAGTGCTGGTAAATTCCTTCCTGCGTGGGTTTGTTGTAATAAGGCGATACAGATAAAATCGCACAGAAACCAGTCGGATCGAAAGCTTTGATCTGTTCTACAATCTCTGTGGTATTGTTGCCACCGATGCCAGCAACCAGAGGGAGCCTACCGTTCACGCGCTTGACAGTGAAATCCCAGATACGCTTTCGTTCTTCTTTAGTCAATGTGGCAACTTCTCCAGTTGTACCTAAAGAAACCAAATAATCCATACCCTCGTTAATTTGCAAGTCAATTAGTTGACCTAATGCCTCGAAATCAACAGATTCATCTGAGTTGAAAGGAGTGACCAATGCTACTCCTGCGCCGTGAAGCTCGTTCATCTTGTTTTTGTATTTATATATATTTAATTAAAAATCCTATTTGGAATGAATAAGGTCTAATAGATCTCTTTCATTAATCATTGGGATACCCAGTTTCTCCGCCTTAGCTAGTTTAGAAGGTCCCATTTTGTCTCCCGCAACGAGATAATTCAATTTTGCGGAAATGGAGGAAAGCATCTTTCCTCCATTGCTCTCGATTAGCTCTGCGAGTTGCTCCCTGGAATAATCTGCAAATACACCTGAAATCAAGAAAGTTTTGCCACTGAGATTTTCACTGGCCAGAATAATTTCCCTTTCCTCAATTTCCAACTTTAAGCCATAACTTCTTAAACTAATGAGCTGTTGCTGATGGATGGGGTTGTCCAAATATTCTCTAACGCTTTCAGCAATACGGCGTCCGATATCTTGAACACCCTCGATTTCTTCGGTAGAAGCCTGAGTAAGGGCATCTATATTTTTAAAGTGTTGTGCTAATTTCTTTGCGGTAGTTTCGCCAACATGACGTATGCCTAAAGAAAATAATACTTTCTCGAAAGGCTTTTCTTTTGATTTTTCAATACCAGCAAGCATATTGTCTATGGACTTTTGCCCAAAGCGCTCTAGTTGCTGCAAGTCTTCTTGATGATCTTTTAGACCATAGATGTCCACAATATTGTGCAACAGTCCTTTTTTGAAGAAAGTTTCTACTGTTTCATCACCCATACCCTCAATATCCATCATTTTACGGCCAATAAAATGCTGCATTTTACCGACGATCTGTGGTGAACAGCCTGTTTCATTGGGGCAGTAATGAACGGCTTCGCCTTCTTGTCTAATGAGTGTTGTTCCACATTCCGGACAGCTGTGCGGATAGATAAAGGCTACAGTATCGGGTAACCTTTTTTCAAGGTTTACGCCAATAATTTTAGGAATAATTTCGCCTCCTTTTTCTACATAGACGGTATCTCCCTGGTGTAGATCCAGACGTGCAATTTCATTGGCATTATGCAGTGAGGCGCGTTTGACTGTGGTGCCGGCCAATAGTACCGGTTGGAGATTTGCCACGGGGGTAACTGCTCCAGTACGACCGACTTGATAGCTAATGGTATTAAGCGTAGTCTCAACGCGTTCTGCTTTAAACTTGTAGGATATAGCCCATCTTGGGTTCTTTGCCGTAAAACCTAAATCTTCCTGTTGAGCATAATCATTTACTTTGATTACGATGCCGTCGATTTCGTATCCAAGATTGTGTCTTTCGGTATCCCAATAGTCAATGAATTCAAAAACATCTGCCAGTGAACTACATTTTTTTGTATGTTCGCAGACATGGAAACCCCAGCGTTTCACGTGTGCTAAACTGTTCCAATGATCGTGAAATAAATTTGTTCTATTGTCACAATATAGGAAGTATAGAAAGCAGTCCAAGGGTCTTTTGGCCACCTCTGCGGAATCCTGAAGTTTTATTGTGCCCGAAGCAAAATTGCGCGGGTTGGCATAAGTTTGTTCCGCATTCTCTTCACGTTCTTTATTCAGGCGAAGGAACGCAGATTTGTGCATAAATATCTCCCCCCGGATTTCAAACTGGCTAGGATAGTCGCCCTCTTTGAGTCTAATCGGAATGGAGCGAATCGTTTTGATATTATTTGTCACCACATCACCTTGAGTTCCATCCCCACGGGTAACTGCTTTTTTGAGCAGTCCATTTTCATAAGTTAAGCTAATGGAAAGACCGTCGAATTTTAATTCACAAACATACTCAAACTGATCGCCAATGATCTTGCGGATTCGTTGATCAAAGTCAAATAGTTCATTTTGACTATAGGTATTACCCAAGGAAAGCATGGGCCAACGGTGTTTCTCTGTTTTGAATTTGGAGGTGATGTCTCCTCCTACGCGTTGTGTAGGTGAGTTAGGGTCAGCAAACTCTGGATATTGACGTTCCAGTGCTTCGAGTTCCTTTAGCTTGAGATCGAAGTCATAATCTGAAATAAGACTATCTGCCAATACATAGTATTGATAGTTATAATGATTGAGTTCTGCTGTTAAGTCTTTTATTTTTTTTTCAATATCCATCGTCAACATGTTGCAAAATTACAAATAAAAAGTACGTTTAAATAAAATTAATAAAGAATCTTCTTATGCAGAGTGCCTTATTTTCAATATGCGTTTTTGTGCACTTTATACTTCGGCACTTAACGGCCTTATTTGAAATCCTTAGGGTTCAATTGTGAAAATTTATGTTTATTATTTGTGTAGAAATCAATAATGATGGAGTTGTTGTATTGTCCTTTCTGATTTTCTATAGCCGTGTATTTCTTTCGTTTTCTAGCATTTTTAAAAATATTTAGGAAGAAATACTGATGCGCGCGACTGATCGCCCATGCATCTTTCGGCTTGCGATCAATTAGAAATTTCATCAGCGCAGCAAAATCGAACCAAATGCGTAGAAAAATTATCCAAAAGGCCCGTCCCAAAGACAGGTTCTTTTGCAGCATAACCAGATTATTCCTGAAATTCAGATAAGTCTTCTTTGGATTGCTAGCATTTAGCGTGCCTCCACCGACGTGATAAACAACCGATGTTGGACAATAACCTATCGCATAGCCCATCTTTTTCAAGCGCCAGCATAGGTCGATCTCTTCCATATGGGCAAAGAAATCTTCGTCTAGACCATTTGCTTGTTTCCATGCTTTTTCCCGGATAAAAAGTGCCGCTCCGGAAGCCCAGAAAATCTCGGATTCCTGATTGTATTGACCATGATCTTCCTCTACTTCATGCAAAATTCTTCCTCTACAGAATGGGAAACCAAAATAGTCGATATAGCCACCAGCTGCGCCGGCATGTTCAAAGTTGTCTTTGTTATGATAAGAAAGGATCTTGGGCTGTGCAGCAGCGATAATCGGATTGCTTTCCATGTAACTAACGACGGGCTCTATCCAGTTTTGCGATACTTCTACATCCGAATTCAACAAAACGTAATAATCTGCATCCACGCGTTCCAAGACTTTGTTATAGCCACCAGCGAAACCATAATTCCTATCGTTTTCAAGGATAGTAATGGTAGGGTAGTATTGTTTGACAAATAGTACAGAATCATCATCCGACGCATTGTCGCCGATGACAAACTCAATATTTGGATAAGAACTGTTGTAGACGGAAGGCAGGAATTTCTCCAGGAAGAAACGGCCATTCCAGTTTAATATAACAACAGCTACTTTTGGTAATTTACTCATTTTCTGCGTTTCCTTTTCCAGCGATTATGTGACCAGAGCCAATATTCGGGGTTTTTACGAATCATTTGTTCTGCAAATCCATTATGCAAATCGGTTATTTCATGTTCGGCAAATTCCGAAGGGTCTTCTACCAACGTAAAAAACTGACAAGAATATTGCCCCCTTTTTTTCTTTCGTCGAATATGACAATATACGATAGGAGCTTTGCTTATTCTTGATAGGCGTTCGGCCCCGGTGTAGACTAGCGTTTCTTGATTCAACCAATTGATAAAATAATCGGAATCAGAATACAGCGGCGTTTGATCGGCTACCAGTATGCTAACATTTGGTTGTCCTTTCAATTTTACAATATGCCTGAGAATTTGTTTCATCGGAACCATTTCAGCCCCGAAGCGACTTCGCATCGTATTGTATACTGTGTCAATATCTTTGTTGTTTAATGGCTTATATACAATCAATGTCGGGAAATTAGTAATCAGACTCAAACGGTGAATGCCCAGTTCCCAATTGGCATAATGAGAAGTGACACCGATGACATTTTTTCCAGCAGCAAGATGACGCGTTAATTCTTCCTCATTATCCAAAGTCATCTTCTTTCTGACTTCGTCCACTGTAATCGTTTTTAATTTGATGGATTCCACAAGTAGGTCTGGAAAAAAACGATAGAATTTCTTTGCGATTGCGAGTCGTTCGGCCTCGGTCTTCTCAGGAAAAGCGTTCGCTAAATTTTGAAATACAATATTCTTTCTATATCCAATGATGTAATAAAGAATATAATACAACCCATCGGAGATCAAATATAGAAACCAATAGGGGAGAAGAGAGATGATATAGATTAATGCGCTTAACGCTTTTTGTTTCATGCTATAGCTAAAATTCCCAGTAGTATTTTACAAATATCCTTAATTTAAGTTATTTTTGCGTCACTTATAACAAAAATCATTAGTTTTTATGGAATCGCAGTTATTACTTCCAGCATGTTATCTTCCGCCGATATCGTATTTTCACACCATACAGGAAAATAATCTCCCTGTTGTCATCGAAAAATATGAACATTTTCAAAAACAGAGCTATCGTACACGGGCACGCATCGCTTCTGCAAACGGAGTGCAGGATTTAATCGTGCCGATCCAACACGGCAACAAGGATCGGGTTCCAATAAAGGATATCCGGATAAGTTACGAATTTGACTGGCAACGCTTGCATTGGTTAAGTATTCAGACAGCCTACAGAAGCTCTGCGTATTTTGAATATTATGAAGATGATTTTAGTCGCTTTTATCATGAAAAGTTTGATTATCTGCTAGACTTTAATGTCGCGCAGTTGGAACTTTTATTAAAATCCATTAAGCTAAAAAGAACACTTTCTTTTACAGAGGAATATGCTGTAAGTAATTCTTCTTTAGTTGATTATAGAGAGGTGATACATCCGAAAAAAGAAAGTGTATTGTTGGCTCCGAAAGAATATTATCAGGTTTTTTTGGATAAAAACGGTTTTTATCCGGATTTGAGCATCATCGACTTATTATTTAATCAAGGCCCGCAATCCAAAAGCTATCTTTAGAATATTTTAAATTCCTTGAACATTATGCGTTTAATATTGTTCTTATTCAGTATTAAACGCTTATAAATGAAAAGATTTCTTCTTGCTGCCATTCTTCTTTCTCTGTTTAGCATTAACACGTATGCTCAAGGTGGGGTAGACACGATACATTATCGGAAAGTTTACTATTGGGGGACAACTGGAATGGGGTTTCCGATAGGTAAAACCAAAGATATATTATCTCCTAAATTTTCGGGTAGTATTGGCTTGGATATTTCCCTTAAAAATTCCATGTTTTTTGTATCCCCGACCCTGTATACATTGTCATTCAAATACAAACAGCGTCTGCCAGATCCGAATTTTGCCTATCGCATTGAAGATGCGAATACGAATTTCTATACATTGGCATTTTCGGGTGGTTTGCGAAAACAGATGCGGCGATTAAATGTCTACGGTTTCATTGGTCCAGGAGTAGGGTTAACCAGTGAACCGCGTGCCACTGTTATGATCGATGAGAAAGTAGTTAAAATGGAAAATAAAAATCATTTTAACCTGTCAAGTAAACTCGGTGCAGGAGCGGATTATAAATTCAATGGCTTTTTCCTGGGCTTGGAGTTAGGTTATCTGCACAATTTTAGAAAGATACAGGATACACCAGTCAATATTTTTACGGTGATGATTGGACTAAAATCAGATATCACACAGATTGGCGATAAAGTGATTGATGTAATTGGTATAGATGGCTCTATTAGCGGGAAAAAATAGAAAAGACCATAGTCTTATTTTAATACTTGGATCGTGTCTCCTATATGTGCTTCTGCGTCCGGGCCCATTTTCTTTACTTTTTCAGTTTGTTCAATCGCGACAGCAAACGCTGATGGAACGATACCTGACCCAAATTTAATGGCATAAAATTTAGTGAATTCAGCGCCAAAGTAAAGTATTGCAGCTGAATAATAGATCCATAGCAACATCACGATAATAGATCCTGCAGCTCCGTAAAAACTAGCTGTAGCAGAAAGACTAAGGTAAAGCGATATGCCGTAGCGCCCTAGCATAAAAAGGAGCCCGGTGAAAATAGCACCACCTAGTATATCACGCAATTTTACCTTGGCATCAGGTAAAAACGAAAAGATAAATCCGAAAAGAATAACGATAATGGAAAATGTGATACCTGTATTTACCCAAGATATCAGTGCAATTGGTATGATGGGGAAATAGGTCATGACTAAATTGGTTACTGCGACGATAACTCCATTTATCATTAACGAAGCAATTAACAAAAAGCCTAAAGCAAGAATGATGGAAAAGGAAATTAGTCTATTGATAATCAATTTTAACCATCCTTTCTTAGGTTTGGGCTTGACTCTCCAAATGTTGTTGATGGAATCTTGGATATCGACAAACAAAGTCGTCGAGGAAAGAACCAGTGTGACAATACCGATTGTAATACCCATGTTGGATTTATTTTCAAAAGTAATTTTCTGAAGATAAGATTGAATTTGGGTGGTCACATCTTGCCCAAAAAGGACCATGACTTCTCCGAGCACCTCATCCTGGGCAGAGGAGCCGCTTTGAAGGTGTTCACCATAAAAGAAACCGATACACCAAATGACAATCATAAGCAACGGGCCTATCGAGAAGATCGTGTAATAGGCCAGGGATGCACTTTTCTTCATGCATTTGTCGTCATTGAAACCATTGAAGGCGTCAATCATGACCTGCCAAATATTTTTCCAGTATGCGAATGTGAATAGATCCTTTAGTCTTACGTGCTTCATAATAAGATTATCCGCTCCAATAATCGTGCAAATTGTTATTCCTGATGCTGATCCATATACAATCTGTCGATGGCAACTTCATTCTCTTTTAAAATGATTTTTCGTTTTAAACTTAATTTGGGCGTCAATTGACCTTCACTAATCGTCCATTCTTTTGGAAGAAGAATAAATTTCTTGATAACTTCCCAATGGCCAAAGGTACCTGATAATCGGTTTATTTCCTCCTGATATTTTTGAATAACTTCTGGATTTTTGATGATTTCTTCATTTGAACTGTTAGATATCCCTTTTTGTGCCGCCCACTTTGAAAGGACATCAAACGCAGGAACAATAAGCGCACTTGGGAATTTTTTGTTTTCGCCGATCACCATTACCTGGCCGATCAAAGTTGATTCCATTAACTTGTTTTCAATAGACTGAGGTGCAATGTATTTACCGCCCGCTGTTTTAAACATTTCTTTCTTCCGGTCGGTGATTTTTAGGAAACCATCCGGAGTAATTTCGCCAATATCTCCCGTTTTGAAGAAGCCATTTTCATCAAACGCTTCTTTGGTGGCTTCCTCGTTTTCATAATAGCCGTTTGTGATACTAGGGCCTTTTACAAGAATTTCACCATCTGAGGCGATTTTTACGTCAAGATTCTTAAGCGGCTTTCCGACTGTTCCAAATTTTAACCCATTGGGTAGATAGGAGTTTACAGCGATAACTGGCGAAGTTTCCGTCAAGCCGTAGCCTTCGAGTACTTTCAGGTCTGCAGCCCAAAATACGCGTGCTAATCGCTCTTGAAGAGCTGCTCCACCAGATACGATAATCTTTATATTACCTCCTAGTGCTTCTTGCCACTTAGAAAAAATGAGTTTGCGGGCAATGCCCAGCTTAAAATTGTAGAAGAATCCATTTTTTTCTGGTTCCTGAAACTTTAACCCCAACTCCACGGCCCAGAAAAATAGCTTCTTTTTTATTCCGCTTAGAGCCTTACCTTTTTCAATAATCTTGTCATAGACTTTTTCCAGCACACGTGGTACTGTTGTAAATACATCCGGTTTTACATCATTGATATCGGCAACCACATTATCCAAGGTTTCTGAAAAGTAAATTTGGATACCTTTTGAGTAATACATATAGACCACCATACGCTCAAAAATATGACATAGGGGAAGAAAACTAAGCGCGGTTTTAAAATCCTCCCTTATCAAATAATTACAGGCCGTGACATTGCTATACACATTTTTATGCGATAGATATACTCCTTTGGGACGACCAGTGGTACCGGAGGTATAAATCAGGGTCAAAAGATCTTCTTCGTTGACATTATCGCGATGGGATGATAGATCGGTCGTGTCTTCTGTTGCGCTAGCTATTAAGTCGGCCAATGTAATATGGTGTTCAATCCGGTCGAAGGTATACACACGCGGCTGTATGCCATGTTCCCTAATCGCTTGCTCAATCCGGTCCGTCAATTCCTTGCTGCTTACAAATAATACTTTGACGTCCGAATCGTTGACAATGAATGACAGATCTTGAGCGGATAAGGTCGGATAGAGCGGGACGGTTGCAAGTCCTATTTGGTTGCAGGCAAAATCAACCAAATTCCATTCTGGCCTGTTACCGGACATTATTCCGACACGATCCCCTTTCTTAAGCTCCAATTTCAATAGAGCCCTACTCAAGGAATCAATTGCATCTGTATATTCTTTGGTGGAGTAAGTTTTCCAGTTGCCACTGGAGTCTCTGCCCGCAACCATAAGGTCCTTTGCGTATTTTTCTTTATATAAGGTTATAAAGTCAAAAATTCTGCCCATATCACTTGAGTTTATTTGGTTATCACTATTGACTTAAATATAAAAAAAATATCAGAAATAAAGTTGGAGATATTGGGATTAATGTCATAACAAATTAAACATTGTGTCGTTATAGCTGTAATTGTTACTTTTGAAAGATATAAAGTAGAGTATAAAGCGTTCAATTTTTATGAGAAAAATATTTTTGGCTGTCGGTGGAATGCTGATGTTTGGTGCGTTATCCAATAAAGCTGTAGCTCAGTTGGATAATAGAGGCGCTATTGGTGGGCGGTTTGGTTCTGCTCAGGGGATTACTTATCGTCATACCCTTAATTCGAATCATGCTTTGGAAGGTATCATGAGTATTCAAAGCAATTCTGATTTCCGCCGGTTTCGTGTTGTTGGATTGTATGAGATTTACAAACCTTTAACAGCGGGTTTAAATTGGTACTATGGCTTTGGTGGAAGTATCGGGTCTTATAAAGAAAAAGATAAAATTATAGATGGTCAACGTCATTCATTTGATTCGCATCTTAATTTAAGTATAGATGGTATTTTGGGAATTGAATATAATATCCCGCAGGCCCCATTTCAGATTTCATTGGATGTAAAACCCTATTTTGACTTTTTGAATGAGTCGAGCATCAAAGTATTCGATCCGATAGGATTTTCGGTAAGATATAAATTCTAAATTGCAGAAAGAGCAGAACTATAGTTCTGCTCTTTCTGTTTAAGCCATAAATATGATCATATTTACTGTGCAATAGTCTGTAGTTATTCAATTTATGCCATCCAAATTTTTCCCAACAGTTCCTGTAAGAATGTTTGATCCTTCAGTTGACGGATCTCATAGATTTTTTTATTATTTCTTCTAATTTGGACTGGTATTTCCCGGATGAGCCCATCTCTTGCGATCAGGAAATTCAATATGTCTCCTTCAGCAGCATGTTGCATGACGAAATCGATCTCTTTGTCCTTTAAGTCGAGTCTGATGTTGTTGATCGCAATTAGCTCATCTCTGACATTTAGGCCAGCATCATATGCGCCAGTTCCTTTTTCAACAGTTGCAACACTGATTACACCATCTGTTTTGTTGGTCGTGAAGCCCAAGGTTAATGTGTCATTATCTTTGTTGGTATCCACAATTTCGTATCCTACCAAATTAAAATAAGCGTTGTAATCGAGTTCGCCATCCTCGTGAGCCGCCTGGAATATATCATCCAGCGAGGTCCCGGCAATATGCTCCGCTAGGCTCTGAAACTCTTTTTCTTCAAAGCCACGGTCAAGTTTTAAGAAAAATTCTTCATAAGCAGCACGTATGATGTCATCCAATTTGATTTTTCCATCTGTGGCCGCGATTATCTTGATATCCAATAAGGCTGTAAGCATTGCCCCTTTGTTATAATAGGAAATGGATGAATTAATGGCATTTTCATCGGGTCTATAATATTTAATCCAGGTGTCAAAGCTAGCGGCTGCCGCAGACTGTATCTCATGCCCTGGGCGATTTAACACAATGTTGAAATCATTTGCCAACAATGAAAGGTATTCCTTCTCGTTGTAGAATCCACATCGTTTAATGATTAAATTGTCATAATAAGAGGTGAACCCTTCCATGATCCATAAACCAGTGGTGTAGTTTTCGGTATCATAGTCAAATGGCCCCAATGCTTTGGGACGCAATCGCTTTACATTCCATAAATGGAAATATTCATGTGCGACGAGGCTAAGATATGTTTTGTAGCTGTTTTCATTTCGATAAGCGTTTCTTGCTGCCCCTAGCACAGTGGAATTGAGATGTTCAAGACCGCCACCACCGGATTGATAATTGTGGGTGATGATGACATAACGTTTGTTGGGATTTGATCCCCAAATACGGGTTTCTTCTTCCACAATACGTGTAATGTCCTTTGTAAGACGTTCTTTATCGTACGATCCCCCACCTACCATGGCACACTCGTGTTCTACTCCGGCAGCTTGAAACTTCCAGCTATCATGGTTTCCTACCTCAATCGGGCTATCGTATAAAACATCGAAATTTGGTGCATGAAACGTATGCTGTGTCAGTTGTTCCAGTCCAGTTGATATATTTTTCCATGCCTCTTTTGGCACGATAGTGATACTGGAAGGAATGTTGATATAACCATCAATATAGAGAAAGGTAGCTGTTGGAACAATGAATGCATGGTCACTGTCAAAAAAGTTTGTACGAACCGAGACCTCAAAACCATATACCGCATAGCAAATATCTATTTGGTCCAATGCGTCTGTTGTAATGCGCCAGGTGTTTTTTGAAGTTTTGCGGAAAGTAATCGGGATTCCATTGGCATCGACAGGTTTAAATCGCTCTACATGTTTTGCATATTCGCGAATTAGATAGGAGCCTGGCGACCAAACTGGCATTTTTAGATCAACATAGGGTTGATTTAGTTTTTTAATGCTCATTTTTACGTTGATGTAATGAGCTTGTACTTCTGGAAATGATACCTCAAAGTTTACTATGGGTATATTTAAATGGTCACTATCCATGAAAGATGATTTTAGTATGCGCTTACAAAATTAAAAGTATCTTATGCTTAAATCAAACAAAAAATGTATTGTTGGTTCTTTAATAGTTCATTAAATCCTCCTATCTTGATTGAATAAAAAAAATCATTGGATTGTAAGATATTACATAAGGAATCCAAGATAGGTATTTTCTTTAAGAATCGCCGTTTCAGTTTGGACGTAATTTTCGTATATTTGATACACTAGTTTATAAGGGAAAATAATCAGGAATTTGTATGATCTTAGTTGTTGATAGTGGCTCGTCAAAGTCAGATTGGAAATTGGAATTGCCAGACAGTGCACCTATTTCCTTCAGTACAAATGGACTCAATCCTTTTTTCGTTAATGAAAAAGAAATCACGCGGGTTATTAAAGAAATACCAGAAATAATACCCTATGCAGACGAGGTTACAGAGCTTTATTTCTTTGGAGCGGGCTGTATTACCCCTGATCGCCGTGAAATGGTTTCAAACGCATTGACTCCTTTATTTGAAAATGCCTATATCGCTGTTGAAAATGATCTTTTCGGCTGCGCTTTGGCAACCTGTGGTAATAAAAAAGGCTATGTAGCCACATTGGGGACAGGATCAGATCTGAGCTTTTTCGATGGGGAGGAGCTAATGACATCTCATAATGGTAATGGTTACGTTCTGGGTGACGAAGGTTCCGGTGCTTACTTTGGTAAAAAACTGCTGCGTTTATTTCTATACGGGCGGATGCCTAAAGATTTGAATGAGAAGTTTGCTGTCAAATACCGTATAAATAAGGAGATAGTTATAAAAAACGTTTATCAAAAAGAACGGCCAAACGCTTTTTTAGCATCTTTTGCGCCATTTATGTCTGATAATATTACCCATCCATTTATCATTGACCTAGTAAAAAGCGGTTTTGAAGAGTTTGTTCAGGCTTCTATCTTGACTTACGCTGATTACAATCAGTACGAGTGCCACTTTGTTGGTTCTATTGCCTACAGCTTCGACCTATTATTACGTGAAGTGTGCGAAACGCATCAGATTAAGGTAGGAACAATCTTAAAATCACCGATTAACGAATTGTTCAATGCAGTATTGGAAAGAGAGAGTAACTCATTGTTGAGTCTTTAAATATAGATAAATATGATTATAGCGACTATTATGGTGTATATGTCAATGCTATTTGGCAATCCCGAAATTTATAATTTCACCTTTAAGACATTGGATGGACAGGAAGTGAAAATGTCTGATTTCAAAGGTAAAAAGATACTGATTGTGAATACAGCTTCAAAATGCGGTTTTACGAAACAGTATAAGGACTTGGAAGAGCTACATAAGACTTTCGGTGATAAATTGGTTATCATTGGTTTTCCGGCAAATAATTTTGGCCAACAGGAGCCGGGGTCGAATACCGAGATTCAGGAGTTCTGTGAGCAGAATTATGGTGTAGATTTTTTAATGGCAGAAAAAATTGACGTCAAGGGGGACGAGATTTCGCCTTTATTTAAATATCTGACTACACAAGATAATCCGGATTTTACCGGTGATATCAAATGGAACTTTGAAAAGTTTTTGATAGATGAAAATGGCAAATTGGCCCATCGTTTTCGCTCAGCAACCAATCCTTTGGATCCAGCAATTGTAAACTGGGTTGAGAAGAAAAAATAAATCAAGAGCTAAGCAATTTTATACCCCCAAAAAATTAGAGACTTTTTGGGGGTATTTTTATATCTCATGGACCAGGCGTTCGAGAATAATCATATAAGGCCCGGATACAGTCTTTGAGCAGCGGGTTAAAATCTTCATTATCTGGGACATTGCAGCCATTGGTGATCACTACGAATCCATATTTTTTTACAGGATTGAAAAACATGGCACTGTATAAACCATATGCTGACCCTGTATGCCCTGTTAATGTGATACCGGGAATAATCTTGCTGTCGTTCATGATCGCAAGACCATAGCCTGATTCTTGGTTAACAGCTGTTTGCATGATCTTTGCATACTTTTTATCTATTATTTTTTTTGTACCAAGCTTGCCATAGTTCATATGCATGAGCATATATTTGGCCAGGTCAAGTACGGATATTTTCATCCCTCCAGTGGGCGAGAGTATAGGGGTGCTATACCCCAAATGATAAGTAGCAAGTTCATCGCGCCTCGGAGCATAAGCGTTTGCTTCTTCCATAAAATTACCGTTTTCGTCGAAAGAATACAGGGGAACTAATTTCGAACGATCTAGCGAGTCCACACAATAGCCTCCATAAAGATGTAATGGTTGTAGGATGTTTTTGAAAATATAGGTGTCAAAACGCATGTGAGTCAATTTTTCTAGTACTGCCCCTGCCATATTAAAATTTAGATTACAATATTGATATTGACTGCCCGGTGTATAACTATTGTATGAGTTTTTCCAGTTCGGATTTTTGGACGGATTGATCACATCAAGATTAAAATAACCGTTTTTATCATTAATGCTTGAAGTATGGGAAAGTATCATCCGCAGGGTAATTTTTACTTCAGGATAGTTTGGGTTTCTAACCGGAAAACCAATCAGGTCGCCGAAATCATCGTCTAAAGAACAGCTGCCTCGCTTTAAGAGCTGCATAAATGAGGTGGCGGTAAATGACTTCGATATAGAAGCGATCCGGAAAATATCGTTGTCCTGCAACGGGGTTTTGTCTTTCATGTTTTTGTACCCATAGTTCTTATGAAAGTCAATCTGGTTATTTTTGACAAGTACAACACTCAACCCTACTGCTTGATAGCGTTGCATAATTGCTTGTAATCGTTGATCAATTTCTGAAGACTGCTGTCCGAACAATAGTACGGGTAGCAATAACGTTAATTGCAGAAGTGAAATGATGGTCTTTTTCATTGACTGAATCTAGATAAGGTAGTTCGGTTAGGTTATTATGCTTTATTAAATTTAAGGTATTCTTTTTGAATACATTGTATAAATTCTCCGAGAGCACTGTTCTTGCTTTTTATATTGGAAACCAGAACGACTTCAGTTTTGCTATCTATATCGTCCAGTTTCATGATCTTTAATTTCAGATGAGGGTATTGTTTTATCGTAGATGCCGGGACAACAGCCAGTCCTAATCCCTGTGATACCAGTTCGAGTATGGAAGACATCGAGTTGCTTTGGTGCACGATCTTGGGCTCAAATCCCATTCGGTTACAGGTATTGATGGTCAAGCGATGGTATTCAGAAGCATATTTTTGATTGAAGGAGATGAAATTTTCGTTAAAGAAGTTGATATCCTTAAAGTCTACTGCTGTGGATCCAGCAATGACCATGGGGTCTTCAAACAGGGGAGAGATAAGGAGTTCACTCGCGTATATCGGTGCGCGCATAATTCCGAGATCTAATTTCCCGTTTTCCAAAGCGGCTTTTTGTTTTTGTGTGGATGTTTCAAACAAGCTAACCCTAAGATAGGGGAACTTCTGCTGAATCTGTTTTAATACCGTCGCCAACATTTGTTTGGGGGTAGAACTGATGTAGCCTAATTTAAATTCTCCTGAAATATTGTTATGAATCTGTTTGGTGATCGTTTTGCTGTGTTCCAAATTTTGGAGTATTTCGACGACCTCTTCCAAAAAATATTTGCCGGCTTCAGTAAGTTCTACTCTTTTGTTCGTTCGAAAGAAAAGAATGACACCTAGCTCATCTTCAAGGTCTTTAATTTGTCTGCTTAAGGGGGGTTGGGACATAAATAAACGCTCGGCGGCCCTTCCGAAGTGCAGCTCCTCGGCTACTGTTTTGAAATATATAAGATGTCGGATTTCCATTAATACTTTTTTGGTATGAATCGATGACAAAATAAATATTTTTAATGAATTCGAGTTAATCCTACCTTTAAATAATTAAAAATTTATATATAATATCCTATCAGGAAAGCCTGAGGTGTTTTTCAAAACGACCCGGATATGCGATGTATTCACCAAACACAAACCGAGCATTTGCGCTCACAAAATAACTATTTAGCTATGAATAAGGCAACATTACAGGAAATTGAAACGCGATTTGACAGAGATGTCGAACGTTTCTCTAATTTAGACACAGGTCAGGCGACAACCTTGGATGCTGTATGGAATATGGAACTCATAACGGATGCAATTTCATCTCTTTATCCGAACCTCGAACAAGTGTTGGATATCGGTTGCGGTGCAGGTAATTACGATGTGAAGTTGCTGCAGAAAGTCAGCACCAATCCAGCGATAACCCTGGTTGATCTGAGTTGGCCTATGTTAGATCGAGCTAAAGCGCGTGTTGGGGCACTTACAAAAGGGGGAGTGCATCAAATCAAAGGGGATTTTCGGGAAGCCAATCTTTCCGAGGGGAAATTTGACGTCATCATTGCTACAGCGGTTTTACATCATTTGAGAGACGATCAGGATTGGGAGAATGCATTCCGCAAGCTTTTTAGGCTACTCAAAAAAGGAGGAAGTGTATGGATTTTCGATTTAATCGAACAAAATAGTGCTCCGCTCCAACAATTGATCTATAGGGAAAAATATGGAGCATATTTAACCAACTTGCAAAACGAGACGTATCGCGATCATGTTTTTGCCTATATTGAACATGAAGACACGCCAAGGCCGTTGGTTTATCAGCTTGACTTATTGGCAAAAGTCGGATTTAGAGGTATCGATGTATTGCACAAAAATTTATGTTTTGCCTCTTTTGTTGCTTTCAAATAGGAATCATAGCTATTCTCCTTGATGTTGTGGTCAAAGCTGAGCTGGAGGAGCTTTTTTTGGTGAAAAAAAGTTATCTACAAGTGTCGATACCAATACTCATATAAAAGAGAATAAGTAGATTAATAAAGTAAGCCGTGCAAAATAATGAATAAAAAGACAAAAAATAAGGCGATACGGGGAGTATTACTTGTTGTTTTGTTTTTTTTTATTTAAATGATGTTTTTAATATATTTGTGTTTCAAATGTGTTACAACTTTATGTAACACATTTGTTACATTATGTTGGGAATATTATGAAAATAACGAAATATACAGCTGTTGGAAGCTCTAAATCTGGAAGAAGTCACACAGTATATAGCTCTGTAACGTTCGAGGATGGGCGCAAACACCGATTAATTAAAAGAGCGAAAGAAGGGGAATTAGAGGATACAAAAAGGCTTTGGGAGGAGATGTTGGAGAAGGGATTAAATCCCACGGATGAAGAGGATGAAAGGTTGTACCACAAATTATCAGGAAAGCATACTATCAAGGAATCCTTACAGGATTTTTATAAATCTTCAATTGTCACACCTGAGACACTGTCATCTTACAAATCTAAGCTTAAACTTATTGATGACTGGTATGGAAGTAAATTCGTGAAAGAAGTAAAGGCTCATGATGTAGAAAAAATACTTAGGAAAAAAGTTAAAGACGGTGAGTTTGCGCAGACAACTTTGAGTCATGCAAAAAAGGTATTTACCGCTTTTTTTACTTGGTGTGTAGATGAAGGAATATTGGAAACAACACCTTTGAATTTCAAAAAGAGTTTGAAAAGTGATAAAGACACGAAAGAATCCCATGTACCCTTTGCAGATGAACATTTTGAGATAATTATAGAAGAGCTTAAAAAAGAAGAGAATAAATTTTACTTCAATTTTGTAAATTTCATATACCATCTTCATTTGCGACCAAAAGAAATAAACAACTTGAAAAAAGGTGATTTAGACCTTGTAAATAACGTAATAACAATTAAATCGTCTGTAGCAAAAAACGATAAGAAGGAAATTTTGCCAATTTTTCCTGCATTACGCAAGATTATTGACACAATGAATTTAGGTGAACTGGACAAAGACGATTACATTTTTTTTAAACAATATTCGGATGGTAGGAAAACACAACTTAGTAAGTCGTATATCAGTGACAGATTTAGACCAATTTTGAAAAATTTGGGCTTGTATGATGATACAGGTTATGACCTCTATTCATTCAAAGCAAAGGGAAATTTGGATAAGTTGGACAAAATGGGGTGGTCACTTATACAATTACAAAAATGTAACCGACATGCAACAGTAAATCAGACTTTAACATATCTTAAAAACATCGGTAAAGTTACGGATATTGATAACCTTGATTCAATAGAATTATAAAATTTATAAAGGAGCTGAAAGGCTCCTTTTTTTATGCCATACTGCAACAAAGTTCAATTTGCCCATATAATTACAATATTGACAATAAAATCTATCTCTTGTCAATTAATCCAACTAAGTGAAACTTTTATAAAAAGTTGGGTAATATATAACAGAAGGGATGAGAACAATCTCTTTATAATTATTCAAAAATAAAAACAAAACAAATGTTTAAACCAAAATTTTACATAGGCAAGCCTTTGTCTAACCTCGAAAAAATCGCCAAAAATTTCTATCTGAACGAAGTTCAACAAGGGCGAAATCACGGCTCTAAATTAGTTGGAACGTTTATTAATGGACTTCCTCTATATGTTGGATTCAGTAGATACTACGGAGATGTCTTTGATGATGACCAAGTACTTTTTGACTGTACTGGTAAATTTAAGTTACGTGATTCAAATGGCTTTATGGTATACGCTTATACCGTTAAAGATGAGTAAAGAAAAAGGGGCGGTTAAAGCCCCTTTATTTGAAGTAGTCAAGACTTAATCTGACAGTTACAATAAATTAACAACTGTAAAATAGATTAGAGTTATGACGACACAAGAAAAAATCATCAAGAACAAACT
>JAQZAZ010000079.1 GCA_029239355.1 Sphingobacterium sp. | reverse complement strand
ATCATTATTAGAGATGAGAGTTATATTAAATAGATAATAAATAGTACAAAAATAGATTATGACAAACAGTAAATTATTATTTAGTCTTTTATTGGCTGGGTCTGTGGGCACCGTAAGTGCACAGAGTTTGAAAGATGCTAGAGCAGCCATCGAGGCTGAAAACTATGGTAAAGCGAAAACTATTCTTCAACAATTAGTGACTAAGCAACCTAAGAATGGAGATAATTATTTCTATTTGGGTCAAGTTTATTTGGTAAACGACAGAGCAGACTCTGCCGCTGCGATTTTTAACCAAGGTTTGACTGCTGATCCAAAAGCGACGATTAATAATGTTGGTTTGGGTTATGTTGACTTATTGAAAAAAGATAAAGCTAGCGCTGAATCTAAGTTTGCCTTGGCAACTGCAAAATTAGGTAAAAAAGATTACGAGCCATTATTGGAAATCGGTCGTGCATACATCAATACACCAGAACCGGATTACGCGAAAGCTTTGGAATATTTGACGCAAGCGAAAGCAAAGAATACTAAAGATATCGCTATTCCTTTGGCCTTAGGTGATGCATACCGTGGTTTGAGAGAAGGTTCATTGGCTTATACAAGCTATGGTGATGCCATGGATATTGATGCAAATTCTGTTCAAGCTAAAGTCGGGCAGGCAGTTATTGTTCGTGGCGCTCAAGCTTACGACGAGGCGGTAACACAATTGGAAGCTATCGTTGCAGAAACGCCTACTTATGCGCCTACTTATCGTGAGTTGGCAGAAACGTATTACCAATGGTCGAAAATGCCTGGTACTACGGATGAGAAATACGTTGAATTAAACAATAAAGGTGTTGCGCAATACAAGAAATATTTGGAAGTAGCGGGTGACAATACTTTGGAGGCTAAAATTCGTTATGCCGATTTCTTGGTTTACGCACGTCAATATGATGAGTTAAAAACGGTTTCGGAAGAATTGGCAAAAAACCCATCTATAGATCCAAAAATCTATCGTTATTTAGGATATATTGCGTTCCAAAAATCGAAAGACTATCCAAAAGCATTGGACTATTTAAATCAAATGTTCAGCAAGATGGAAAAAGACCGTGTAATTCCTTTGGATTACATGTACTTGGGTATGGCTGAGATTGCTACTAACAGTCCGAAGCCTGCTGCTCCGGCTGCTGGTGCGGATAGTACAGCAACAGATAGCACGGCTGTAGCGACTGCTCCAGTTTTGACTCCGGAAAACACAGCAAATATCCAAAAAGGTATTGCAAACATTAAGAAAGCAATTGAAGGTGACAAAGAGCTGTTGGGCGAGGTTGCAGAATTGGCATTTGCGAAATACCAAGAGCAAGAATTACAAACCGCGGTTTCATTATTTGGACTTGTAGGTGAGTATAAAGATACACCTTACTACTTCGATTCACACTATTATGCTGGTGAAGGTAATTACCAAATCGGTTTCAAAAAAGATAGCCAGGCGAAAGATGCGGAAGGAAACTACGTTAATCAAGAATTGAGAAATCAAGCTATTGCGGACTTTGCTAATGCTCAAAAAGAGCTTACGATCATTGAAACCACTGATAACAAAGAGGCGCAAGATAAATACCTGATTAACGCATTATATTACAAAGCTTTTTCAGCTTTGGGTTCCGATGATATGGCACAGCCAAAAGGTGATTTTGTCGCTGCATTTCAAAAATTGATTGATACAATTAATCAAAGAGGTACGCAAGAAAAAAATAAAGCGTATTTAGTGGATGGTTATACCTACATTGGCCTTTTCCACTATTTAAAACAAGATACAGCGAAAGCAAAACAAAACTTCCAGAAAGTATTGGAAATTGATCCAGCGAACGAGGATGTTAAAGGATACTTAGAAGCTTTAAAATAAGCTTAACTAAAATCATTCTAAATTAGGCGTAGATAGTAATATCTACGCCTTTTTTGTTTTGAATTTAGTCTTGGAATCTCTATATTTAGAGACAGTTACCAATATAAATTCTGATTGAGATGGAGCACGCCAATAGTATGCCGATAGACTACTTACCTATATTCATACAGCTTATCGTAGCAGTAGGATTCGGAGTAGGGACCATAATTATTACACACCTTATAGGGCCGAAAGTCAGGACCGAGAATAAGCTTGGGGCGTTTGAGTCCGGCATTGAAGTTGTCGGCAATGCGAGGCAGCCCTTTTCCATAAAATATTTTCTGGTAGCGATCTTGTTTGTCATTTTTGATGTTGAGGTTATTTTCATGTATCCATGGGCCGTCAATTTCAGAGAAATGGGCTTTCAAGGCTTAATCGAGATGTTTATATTCATGGGATTGCTCTTGTTGGGCTTTATCTATGTCATTAAGAAAAAAGCATTGAACTGGGACTAAATTGTCCTATATTAAATTGGCTACAAGGGCCGATTGTACTTAAACCTTATAAATCGTCTTTTCATGAGTGATATAAAATTAGCAGAAGCTCCTCCGGGAGTAGAGGGCGCAGGTTTCTTTGCGACAAGCTTGGATAAAGCGATCGGATTGGCGCGTGCAAATTCATTGTGGCCTTTGCCTTTTGCGACATCCTGCTGTGGCATCGAATTTATGGCTACCATGGGATCAACGTACGATTTGGCTAGATTCGGTGCGGAACGCCCAAGTTTTTCTCCACGTCAGGCAGATATGTTGCTGGTCATGGGGACTATCGCAAAAAAAATGGCTCCCGTCTTGCGCCAGGTCTATGTCCAAATGGCGGAGCCACGATGGGTGATTGCCGTGGGGGCCTGTGCTTCCAGCGGCGGGATCTTCGATACCTATTCTGTGTTGCAGGGGATTGATGAGATCATTCCTGTGGATGTGTATGTGCCGGGCTGTCCGCCGCGGCCCGAAGCTATTTTAGATGGTGTATTGCGCTTACAGGATATTGTCAAAAATGAGACTTTAAATAGGCGAAATACGCCTGAATATAAGGCACTGTTAGAAAAATACGGTATACATACTAATAAATAAAGGATGGAAAACAGTTTTTTATTAGATAAACTGCAAGGAAATTTTCCTTCAAAGATCGTAGAGATTCCGGATGCACATGATTTAATGACCATCCTTGTGGATTTGGATGATATCATCGATGTGTTGCGTTTTCTGAAGTCGGATAATGAATTACAGTTTGTTCATTTAACTGATATTACTGCGGTACACTATCCTCATCTCGAAAAGGAGTATGCTGTTGTATATCATATTCATAGTTTGATTCACAATATCCGCATACGGGTTAAGGTCTTTCTGTATGGTCCAAATCCTGAAATACCAACGGCTACGGTTGTGTGGAAGGGTGCGAACTGGATGGAGCGTGAGACATATGATTTTTTTGGTGTAAATTTTATAGGGCATCCGGATTTAAGAAGGATCCTGAATGTTGACGATATGGATGTTTTTCCGATGCGAAAGGAATATCCCTTGGAAGATCCAAATCGTGTAGATAAGAAAGATTTGTATTTCGGCCGTTAATTTATATGATATGAGCGAGTTTATAAGCAAGATGACATCGAATCAGCCAGTCTTTGATGATAATGATCCACAGGATGAGCTGATCACCTTGAATATTGGTCCCACGCACCCGGCCACACATGGTGTATTCCAGAATGTCGTGCAAATTGACGGAGAACGTATCGTCAGTGGTGTTTCTACTATAGGTTATATCCATCGTGCTTTTGAAAAAATTGCTGAACATAGACCATTTTATCAGATCACACCATTGACGGACCGATTAAATTATTGTTCGGCACCTATCAATAACATGGGCTGGCACATGACCGTTGAGAAGCTGTTAAAAATCGAGATTCCGAAGCGCGTACAATATATGCGGGTCATTGTGATGGAACTTGCCCGTATAGCGGACCATATCATCTGCAACGGAATCCTGGGAGTTGATACCGGAGCTTTTTCGGGATTTTTGTATGTGATGCAGGAACGCGAGTTTATCTACGAGATCTTTGAGGAGATCTGTGGCGCTCGCTTGACAACAAATATCGGCCGCATTGGCGGATTTGAACGGGATTTCAATGCCGTTGCTTTTGAGAAAATCCGTGAATTTTTGAAACGCTACCCACCGGTATTGAGGGAGTTTGAGGAAATGTTTGTGCGTAACCGGATTTTTATCGAACGAACTTCGGGTGTGGCTGCTGTCATGCCGGAGCAGGCATTGGATTATGGTTGGTCCGGACCTATTTTAAGAGCAACAGGTGTGGATTATGATTTACGGGTACAAAACCCATATTGCTCTTATGAAGAGTTTGACTTTGAAGTCCCTGTGGGTACAACAGGTGATGTATATGACCGATTTATGGTCAGAAATGAGGAGATGTGGCAATCACTTCGGATCATTGAGCAGGCGCTGGAAAAAATAGAAAAGGAACCCAAAGGCGTGTTCCATGCCGAAGTGCCTGATTTCTACCTGCCACCGAAGGAACAGGTTTATACCAATATGGAGGCATTGATCTATCACTTTAAAATTGTCATGGGCGAAGTAGATACGCCTAAGGCCGAAGTCTATCATGCGGTGGAAGGGGCGAATGGTGAACTTGGTTTTTACTTAATCCACGATGGCGGTCGGTCGCCCTACCGTCTCCATTTTAGAAGACCATCCTTTGTCAATTATCAAATGTTTGCGCCTATGAGTGCAGGAATGCTGCTTTCAGATGCAATTATTAACATGAGTAGTCTTAACGTTATCGCAGGAGAATTAGATGCTTAGTGTAAAACAACATAATGAAAATGTAACGTTTTCTCCCGAATTGCTAGCCAAGTTTGGAGAAGTGGTAAGCCGTTATCCCGAAGGAAAGCAAAAGTCTGGTCTATTGCCTATTTTGCATTTGGTTCAAGCGGAATTTGGCTGGGTCAGTGCAGATGCAATGGATCAAGTAGCTGTTTATCTCCAGATTTTACCTATCGAAGTCTATGAGGTTGCTACTTTCTATACGATGTTTCTGCTGGAACCCAAAGGTAAATATGTCCTGGAGATCTGTCGTACTGGTCCTTGTTGTTTAGTGGGCGCAGAGCGGATCATGGGACATTTGGAGCAAAAACTAGGTGTAAAGGAAGGTGACGTAACGGCGGATGGACTTTTCTCCTGGCGTGGCGTAGAATGTCTGGCCGCCTGTGGTTTTGGTCCCGTTTTACAAATCGGTCCTGAATATACCTTCTATGAGAATTTGGATGAAGCTAAAGTGGATGAATTGATTGATAATTTAAAAGCTAAAACAGAATAATATGGCACGTAAACTTTTGTTGACACATATCGATGTTCCGGGCATCAATACCTTTGAGGTTTATCGTCAAAAAGGGGGCTATGTTGCTGTTGAAAAAGTAATAAAGACAATGTCTCCCGAAGATGTGGTTGAGGAGGTGAAAAAATCCGGACTACGTGGTAGAGGTGGCGCAGGCTTTCCAACAGGAATGAAATGGTCTTTTCTCGCAAAACCTGAGGGAGTGCCCCGTTATTTGGTATGTAATGCGGATGAGTCTGAGCCAGGCACATTCAAGGATCGTTATTTGATGACACATATTCCACACGCATTGATCGAGGGAATGATTGTGTCTAGTTTTGCCCTTGGCGCAAATACATCTTATATCTATGTGCGCGGTGAGATGATGCCTCAGATCAGAATCCTGGAACGTGCGATTGCTGAAGCAAAAGAGAAGGGGTTTTTAGGTAAAAATATCTTGGGCTCAGGATATGATTTGGAAATCTATGTACAGCCGGGTGGAGGTGCTTATATCTGTGGTGAAGAAACCGCATTATTGGAGTCTCTGGAAGGTAAGCGTGGTAATCCACGTATCAAACCTCCTTTTCCGGCCATAGCGGGATTATATAATTGCCCTACAGTAGTAAATAATGTGGAGTCTATTGCAGCAACTGTACCTATTCTTAATTTGGGGGGAGAGGAGTATGCAAAGATCGGTGTGGAGCGTAGTACAGGAACTAAATTGATTTCGGCCAGTGGTAATATCGTTAAACCCGGTGTTTATGAAATCGAACTAGGTCTACCTGTAGAAGAGTTTATCTATTCTGATGAATATTGTGGTGGTATAGCCAATGGAAAGCGGATGAAAGCAGTTGTGGCGGGAGGTTCGTCGGTACCTATTCTGCCAGCAAACCTTATCTTGAAAACAACCGCTGGTAACAATCGTTTGATGACTTATGAATCCTTGTCCGACGGTGGTTTTCAAACAGGCACCATGCTTGGCTCGGGTGGTTTCATTGTGTTTGATGAGGATCAGTGTGTGGTCCGTAATACCTGGAATTTTGCCCGTTTCTATCATCATGAAAGCTGTGGACAATGTTCGCCCTGCCGGGAAGGAACAGGCTGGATGGAAAAGGTGTTGCATAAAATTGAAAGTGGACATGGATCTATGTCCGATATTGACTTGCTTTGGGACGTACAGCGCAAGATCGAGGGAAATACCATCTGTCCTTTAGGTGATGCAGCCGCTTGGCCTGTGGCTGCGGCAATCAGGCACTTTAGGGATGAGTTTGAATGGCATATATTACACCCCGAAGAGTCTCAGACAAAAAATTATGGGCTGGCGCATTATGCGGATCCATTACAACCAATTGTATCATAATAAAAGCTGTAACGATAAATTATAACTATCATGGCAGAAGCGGAAGATGTAAAGTTTAAGGTCACAATAGACGGTATACCAGTAGAGGTCGTGCCGGGGACAACTATATTAAATGCTGCGCGGCAGATTGGCGGGGATATCGTTCCGCCCGCAATGTGCTATTACTCTAAACTGGAAGGGAGTGGTGGAAAGTGCCGTACTTGTTTGGTTAAGGTATCGAAAGGTTCCGAAAAGGACCCTCGGCCAATGCCAAAACTCGTAGCATCCTGTCGCACCACCGTTATGGATGGCATGGAAGTGCAGAACATTACTTCTCCGGAGGTGGTAGAGGCTAGAAAGGGCGTTGTTGAGATTCTTTTGATCAATCACCCTTTGGATTGCCCGATCTGTGATCAAGCTGGGGAATGTAAACTACAGGATCTAGGATACGAGCACGGCAGTGCAGAAACACGCTATGAATTTGATCGACGTACCTTTGAACGAATTGATCTGGGAGACAAAATCCAATTGCATATGAACCGCTGTATTTTGTGTTACCGTTGTGTTTATGTTGCGAATCAACTTACGGATGAACGTGTACATGGTATTTTGGGCCGAGGGGATCATTCAGAAATATCGACTTATATCGAAAATGTAATTGACAATGATTTTTCGGGCAATGTGATTGATGTCTGTCCAGTTGGCGCGCTGACTGATAAAACATTCCGATTTAAAAATCGGGTCTGGTTTACAAAGCCTGTAGATGCACACCGCGATTGTCCGACCTGCTCTGGCAAAGTGACATTATGGTATAGGGGGCAGGATGTTCTGCGTGTGACGGCGCGGAAGGATGAATTTGGTGAGGTGGAGGAATTTATCTGTAATACCTGCCGCTTTGATCAGAAAGAAACAAGCGATTGGATTTTGGATGAACCAACAGAAATCGATCCGCAATCTGTGATTTCCGCCAATCATTATGAACTATTTAACCCGCCAAAAGTGGTGAAGGAGAATCCAATACTTCAACAGCAAAATCGCGAACAGTTGGCTAGAACAGAAAAATTGAAATAAGCACGAATCATGGAGTGGTCTTTTGTTATAGAAAAATTAATATTGGTGTCGGTTATCTTCGTTATTACTTTAGTAATAGCGATGTATTCGACACTGGCGGAACGTAAAATAGCAGGTTTTATGCAAGACCGATATGGACCGGACCGGGCGGGTATGTTTGGGATCCTGCAGCCCTTATGTGATGGTGGCAAGTTCTTCTTTAAAGAAGAAATTATTCCTGCTGGTGCACACAAGGTACTTTTTATTGTCGGGCCGACTATCGCCATCATTACTGCCTGTATCAGTTCGGCCGTTATCCCTTGGGGGCAGGAACTTCATCTTGGGGATCGGGTAGTGTCTCTACAGGTAGCAGATGTTAATGTTGGTATATTGTATATGTTTGGCGTTATTGCCCTGGGCGTATATGGTATTATGCTCGGTGGGTGGGCCTCCAATAATAAATTCTCCTTAATGGGCGCAATTCGTGCGGCTTCGCAGAGCATCAGTTATGAGATTGCTATGGGACTTTCCATCATCGCCTTGCTGATGGTGACCCAAAGCCTTTCACTTAAAGAAATTGTAGCTCAACAATCTGGTTTTGTCAATTGGAATATCTGGGCACAGCCGCTCGGATTTATTATTTTCATGGTCTGCGCATTTGCTGAGTGTAACCGTGTTCCCTTTGATTTGCCTGAATGTGAGACTGAATTAGTCGGCGGTTATCATACCGAGTATTCGTCTATGAAATTAGGACTTTATATGTTCTCTGAGTATATTAATATGTTTGTGTCCTCAGCGTTAATGGCATCACTTTATTTCGGAGGATATAACTTCCCTTTTATGAATGATCTGGGGCTATCTGCAAATTGGATCACCATTATTGGTGTAATCGTATTTTTCCTGAAAATATTTGGGTTTATCTTTTTCTTTATGTGGGTACGTTGGACTTTACCGCGATTCCGTTATGATCAATTGATGAATCTGGGCTGGAAGATGCTGATTCCATTGGCCATTGCCAATATTGTACTTACAGGTGTATTTACATTGATTAAAGATACTTATTTCTCATCATAAGAAAGGATTTTATGCAACTAAGCAATCGTAAAAAAGTAATCGAACAAAAGCCAATGACCTTTTCGGAAAGAATCTATTTTCCGGCAATTATCAGGGGCCTGCGGATTACATTGAGACATTTTTTCAAGAAAATCCCCACCGTTAAATATCCGGAGGAAATAAGACCTTATTCAAAGAATTTTAGGGGGCAACATTCGTTGAAGCGAGACGAAGAAGGGCGCGAACGCTGTACTGCATGTGGATTATGCGCGCTGTCTTGTCCTGCGGAAGCGATTACGATGACTGCTGCCGAACGAAAAAAAGGTGAAGAACACCTCTATCGTGAAGAGAAGTATGCATCCGTTTATGAAATTAATATGTTACGCTGCATTTTCTGCGGTCTTTGTGAAGAAGCCTGTCCAAAAGAAGCTATTTATTTGGATGGCCCACATGTGACAGCAGATTACCTACGTAAAGACTTTATCTATGGAAAGGACAAGCTGGTTGAGCCGACCTTTGATATTACCAAATTAAAGAGTTAATTCAAGAAATTATGACAGTATTTTATTTTGTAGCCTTCTTGTCTATTTTCTTTGCGCTGATGACCATCTTTACAAAGAATCCCGTGCATAGTGTATTGTATTTAGTTATTACCTTTTTCACATTCACAGTGCATTACATTCTATTGAATGCTCAGTTTTTGGCGGTGGTCAATTTTATTGTATATATGGGCGCTATTATGGTACTCTTTTTATTTGTACTCATGCTGCTCAATTTAAATAAGGATACCGAACCGATGAAATCCAATCTGGTCAAATTTATGGGCGTGATTGCAGGCTGCTGCCTATTAGTGACTTTTTTGGGCGTATACCGCGTGTTTGAGATCTCCAACCCGCTGACAGTCATTAATCCTGAAATTGGATTGGTAAAAAATCTAGGGAAGGTATTGTTTAACGAATTTTTGCTTCCTTTTGAACTGTCCTCATTATTATTATTGACGGCAATGATTGGAGCGATATTATTAGCTAAGAAAGAACCTAAACAAATCTAATGGAAACAGTTGTTCAACAGTTGCAAGGTGTACCAATAAATCATTATTTGATTTTTTGCACTATTATTTTTGCTATTGGTGTGATGGGGGTGCTTATCCGTCGTAACGTAATTATTATTATGATGTCCATCGAATTGATGCTTAACGCTGTCAATCTGCTGCTAGCGGCATTTTCGGTGCAGCATGGGGATTCATCAGGACAGGTGTTTGTCTTCTTTATTATGGCTCTTGCAGCTGCGGAAGTAGCCATCGGCCTTGCTATTATCATTATGGTATATCGGAATACGAAGTCTGTGGATATCGATTCCTTAAATAAACTTCGTTGGTAGAACTTAAGAAATAAATACGATGAGTGAATTAATTTGGTTGATTCCCCTTTTGCCCTTAATCGGGTTTATAGTGAATGGATTAGGCAGAAATGCATTTTCCAAAGGTATGATCGGTGCTTTGGGCAGTGCCGTTGTTCTTATTTCTTTTATCTGCAGTTGCATTCTTTTTTCTGAGGTCTATCAATCAAGACAGGCCGGCCAAGCGGGAATAATTGAACAACATGTATTTGACTGGATTTCGGTGGGGCATCTCAAAATAGGCCTTTCCTTTTTGGTCGACCCATTGAGCGCAATCATGTTGTTGATTGTCACAGGTATAGGCTTTTTGATCCATATTTATTCTATTGGGTATATGCACCATGATAAGGGATTTGGTAAGTTTTTCGCCTACTTAAATTTATTTATCTTTTTCATGCTGCTCTTGGTATTGGGGTCTAACTATCTCGTCATGTTCATTGGCTGGGAAGGTGTTGGACTCTGTTCTTACCTACTTATTGGATTCTGGTATACAAATACTTCGTATGCAAATGCTGCGAAAAAGGCCTTTGTGATGAATAGAATTGGTGATTTAGGTTTTTTGCTAGCTGTATTTTTGATATTGGGAACTTTTGGTTCTCTCGAATTTTCTACGATATTCGCTGGGGCGAAGAATTTTGCCGCGGGAGACATCGCTGTCGTCAGCATCACCCTATTGCTTTTTATTGCTGCAACGGGCAAATCTGCACAAATTCCTTTGTTTACTTGGTTGCCGGATGCCATGGCTGGTCCTACGCCTGTATCGGCCTTGATACACGCAGCGACCATGGTGACAGCAGGTATCTATATGATCGCACGGTCAAATGTATTATTCGTACTCTCGCCGATTACCCTACAACTGATTTCCATCATTGCAATTTGTACCGCCTTGCTGGCCGCGGCTATCGCATTAACGCAGAATGATATTAAGAAAGTCTTAGCTTATTCAACGGTTTCACAGCTTGGCTATATGTTTCTTGGGCTTGGTGTGGGCGCATTTACAGGAGCATTCTTTCATGTGTTGACCCATGCATTCTTTAAAGCTTTACTCTTTCTCGGTGCCGGATCAGTGATTCATGGGATGAGTGATGAACAGGATATGCGAAAAATGGGGGGATTAAAGAAAGCAATGCCGATCACGTATATTACCATGCTTATCGGAACGATTGCAATCGCGGGTATTCCACCGTTTTCCGGATTTTTCTCCAAAGATGAGATATTAGCTAATGCTTTCGCAGCCAATCCGCTCTTATGGGGCCTCGGATTTTTGGGGGCGTTAATGACGGCTTTCTATATGTTTAGAATGCTATTTATGACGTTCTCTGGTACGTTCAGAGGCACGGACGATCAAAAACATCACCTTCATGAATCACCCAAGAGTATGACTGTCCCTTTAATGGTATTAGCAGTGCTTTCTGTTGTTGGCGGAGCGATCAATTTACCGGCAGCGCTAGGTGGAAACCACTGGCTGGAAGATTTTCTGGCACCGGTATTTGCCGAAGGAAAGGCACTGGTACCTGCTGCACATCATTTGCAGCATAGTACCGAATATATGCTGATGGCGGTTTCCGTAGTAGGTGTACTCATTATGGTTGCCCTTGCTTACAATATTTACGTCAAACGTCAGCAGATACCAGACGGAGATGAAGTTCCGCGTGGTTTTCTGGCAAACCTTTCCTACCATAAATTTTATGTCGATGAACTTTATGATGCTGTCGTTGTACGCCCGATCAACTGGCTATCGACTTTCTTTGGTGAGGTCGTGGATCAACGTGGTATTGATGGTATTGTTAATGGAGCCGGTAAAGCAACATTTGATACAGGAAAAGTACTCCGCTTGCTTCAAAATGGAAATGTTGGGTTTTATTTATTGATGATGGTAATTGGAGTGATTGCTATTTTCGTGTATGGATTTTTGAGTCTTTAATATTTAGTATAATCGATGGATAACCTTTTCTTACTTATTTTATTGCCCTTAATCAGCGCATTGATTTTAGCGTTATTAAAGACCAATGTCGCCAAGTCAATAGCATTGATTTTATCAATAGTATCGCTCGCATTGACGATCCCATTCCTTTGTCAATTTGATCCAAATGGCGGAATGCAATTCGAAAAAAATTGGGAATGGATTTCTGCTCTGCATATTCATTTTCATCTTGGGGTAGACGGGATTAGTTTGCCGCTGATACTATTGACCAATGGATTGATGCCTTTCATTATTGCAACAACTTTTTCTAAAGACTATAGGGGCAATTTTTATGCGTTGATGGCTTTTATGCAAGCTGGATTACTGCTTGTGTTTATGGCGTTGGATGCTTTTACGTTCTATGTGGGTTGGGAAATCGCTTTGATTCCGATTTATTTTATCTGCGCACTATGGGGCGAAGGTGATCGTATTCGGGTTAATCTAAAGTTTTTCATTTATACTTTTTTGGGAAGTCTTTTGATGTTGATCGGAATTCTTTATCTCTATCAACAAGTACCAAGTCACGATTTTGAATGGACTTCTTTTATCGCTTTGGAGCTGGGGGATAACACACAACGTTGGTTATTCTGGGCATTTTTTATTGCCTTTGCGATTAAGATTCCCATCTTTCCGTTTCACACTTGGCAGCCGAATACATATACGAATGCACCGGCGGCGGGAACCATGTTGTTAGCTGGTATTATGCTGAAAATGGGGGTATACGGTTTGATGCGCTGGCTATTGCCTGTGGTTCCGTCGGGGGTAGCATTGTATGGCCAGTTCGCAATTATCCTATGCGTTATCGGAATCGTGTATGCTTCTATCATTGCCATTAAACAGGACGATGCTAAACGCTTGATCGCCTACTCCTCTATTGCGCACGTTGGGTTGATCAGTGCGGGGGTCTTCACTTGGAATACAAATGGCCTAAGTGGGGCAACGATACAGATGTTAAATCACGGTATTTCAGTTGTTGGTCTTTTTTATGTGCTAGATATCGTGCAACAACGTACACAGACACGGCGCCTGTCCGAACTTGGCGGAATAGCAAACAAAGCGCCAAAACTGGCCATATTTTTTATGATTATCTGTATGGGCGCTGTAGGATTGCCGTTAACGAATGGCTTTATTGGTGAGTTTCTGCTATTGAAAGGTGTATTTCAATATGGATTCTGGTTTGCAGTTTTTGCCGGATTAACGCTGATATTAGGCGCTGTATATATGCTTCGTCTTTATCAGCAGACGATGTTGGGGGGGACAACGGACAGGACGATACAATTTGAGGATATAAAAGGAAGAGAGCTCGTTGTATTGGGTTTGATCTCTTTCTTGATTCTCTATATCGGTATATTCCCAAATTTCCTATTGAATCTTTCTGCGGGTTCAGTGGAAGTTTTAAGTACATTTTTAGGCAGATAAATAGATATATCAATTTGTATGGGAGCTATAATTACACTTTCAATATTAGCATTAGTTGTTCTTTATCTTGGTTTGTTCAAGGCAAAAACACTGCTTCTACCTGTTTCTATCCTTGGATTCTTGATTGCCATTGGTTTCTTATTGAACGACTGGAAAATAGACAAGGGAGCACTTTTTAGCGGGATGGTCCATTTTGATCATTATGCGATTGCTTTTTCGGTCTTATGCATTGTCGTAACTTTGTGCATATTTATTATCTCAAAAGGGTATTTTGATGAGGGGGGACAGGTTGCTGAGTATTATTCTTTACTGATATTTTCACTGACGGGGGCTGTTTTGGTAAATAGCTATCACAATTTCTCTATGCTCTTTTTGGGTATAGAAATTATGTCCGTGGCGCTTTATATTCTAGTGGGCATCCGTAAAAGAGATAAGGCATCTAATGAGGCTGCATTAAAGTATTTTTTGATGGGCGCATTCTCTACTGGTTTTTTATTATTTGGGATTACATTGCTATACGGAGCCACAGGTTCATTTGATCTAGCGGAGATAAAAGCATATGTTGTAAACAACCCACATGCGATTTCACCTATATTTTATGGTGGTATCCTATTGCTTATTGTTGGTCTCACCTTTAAAGTTGGTGCGGCACCATTTCACTTTTGGACACCTGATGTATATGATGGAGCACCTATTCTGATAACAAGTTATATGAGTACAGTCGTTAAAGTAGCTTCCTTTGCAGGGTTATTGCGATTGTTTAGTTACAGTCTACTTCCTTTACAAGATTTCTGGGAGCCTGTATTCTTGATCATCGCGATTATCACATTGTTTATCGGAAATATTTCGGCTTTAATGCAATCTTCCTTCAAGCGCATGCTGGCTTATTCCAGTATCTCTCACGCGGGTTATATGTTGTTTGCAATTATCGCCGTCGGAGCGAGTTCAGCCAACAGTATCTTTGCTTATGGACTGGCCTATTCACTTGCAACAATTGTGGCATTTACAGGGCTGATCCTTGTAAAGAAGACAACGGGATCCGAACATTTTGAGGCATTCAATGGACTAGGAAAACGAAATCCAATGTTAGCATTTGCTATGACAGTGGCTATGCTTTCACTTGCAGGTATTCCTTTAACCGCAGGATTCATTGGGAAGTTTATGATGTTCTCTTCAGTCATGGAGGATTACCACATTGTTTTGCTGGTCTTGGCCGTGATCAATGCCGCGATCGCAGTTTACTATTATTTGAAAGTGGTGGTTGCAATGTACTTTAGAGACAGTGAGGAATCCTGTGTAAATGTGCAGTGGAACTATTCATTTGTCCTATTGCTTGCAGTTGGATTGACGATTCTTATTGGGGTGTATCCAGACTGCTTTTTAATGTTAATATAAAGTTTCTGTTAAAATACTTGTTGTTTATTAAAGCATAGCGATTTCGCTATGCTTTTTTTATATTTATTGATATAACTCTTGAATACAAATTGTATATTGTAAAAAAGAAATCCTATCAGTTTGCAGATGGTGTTTAAAGTGTGTGTTAAATCTTTTTCGATAAGCTTTTTGAGTGTGGTACTATTATTCGTCCTGTTGGGAGGAAAAGTGGGTGCGCAAGAATTTCTTCGTGGGAAGGTTGTTGATGCACAGACCGGGAAGGGGATTGGTAGCGTTTCAATCAATTGGGTTGGAGAGGATGGAGGTGGTATCAGCGATACACTCGGTTATTTTAAGATTCAGGACAAAAAGCAGCATCGGCAATTGACATTTGGGGCAGTGGGATATGAACGAAGGACGATAGATCTACATCGTGGTCCTGATACATTGATGACTGTTCGGTTGACTTCGAAAGACAATACCCTGGATATGGTTGTCATCAATCGAAAAAATAAGAAACCAAAAGATCCAGCGATTGTGCTGATAGAACAAGTCATTGCCCATCGCCCGCAAAATCATTATACCCGTATTCCCGAGATTCGTTTCGACGAGTATGAGAAGACACAATTTGGTTTTGTAAATCCAGAAGAGAAGGCTAAGAAGTTTCCAAAGCCATTTCGATTCCTTTTCGAAAATATAGACTCTACCGTATTTAGAGGTGTCACGATCGCCCCATTCTATATGGAGGAAAATTATGCAAACGTCTTTTCTTCGCATAATCCTAACCGAAGCAAAAAGATCGTCACCAGTCACATTCAAACAGAATTAAATCCTCGTTTTTTCAATAACGATAACTGGCAGACTCGTTTCCAAACAATACTTCGTAATGTCGATCTCTATGAGAATACGATACAGATTACGAATAAAGGGATCCTGAGTCCAATAGCCACCGGTGCCACAGCTTTTTATAAATATCGTATACAGGATACTATTCAAATAGCGGGTAAGGACTATATCGAACTTCATTTTGAGGGCAAATCCAAGATTGATTTATTGTTCTATGGTGTTCTCCTTATCTCAGATGATACACGGTTTGCTGTTCAGCAGGCAACATTGAATATTGGAAAGGCGGCCAACGTTAACTGGATCAATGATGTACAGATTGACCTGAGCTACAGCGAATTTAAAAACGGTAGTATGATTCCGGTGCATACCGATTTAAAAATGTTGTTTGGGGGAAGTAAATCGGACGTTTTATATGGACGTAGGGAAACACAATATCTGGGGCATCGGACAGATTCGATCTCAGATAAGAATTTTGTAGGTGTGCCTGTTGAAAAAAGATACCTGCTTCAATCCGCGGCAAAAGTCCCGATGATTCAAGTGAGGCCTACAACATTGAGCAAGGCCGAATTAGGGGCTTATCAGAAAGTTGATTCCGTTCAGAAGATGCGTTCTTTCAACCAATTGGTTTCATTGGGTTATTTATTGGCAAAGGGGTATTATAATGCCGGGAAATTTGAGTTTGGGCCGTTGGAGTATCTATATAGCCGGAATAATTATGAAGGTAATCGTATCCGGTTGAGCGGGCGAACCACACGTTTGTTTTCTGAAAAGGCATTTATAGAAGGATATACCGCCTATGGCGACAAAGACAAGGCATTTAAGTATTATCTGAGTACTGCGTTCACATTAAATGGAGAACGCATTGTCCAGTTCCCCGCAAATTACCTGCGCTTTACAGTACAGCACGATGTGATGGAGCCGGGACGAAATTTAGGATTTCTGAAAGGCGATGGTTTTTTCCGTTCTTTTGGAAAGAATAAGCCAAATAAATGGCAATTCAATGATATCTATCGCCTTGATCATCTGATCGAATTTGGTAATCATGTCAGTATTGGAACAGCTTTTACACATACACGTAGACAGCCGCGGGGTGATTTATTTTATATCAATAGTTTACCTAACCCTGATACGATCCGTGCAGTAAATACAAATGACCTACAGCTCATCTTGCGTTGGGCTCCAAATGAAGATTTTACGTACCATAATTTGGATCGTGGTACAGTAGAAAATAAATATCCAATTTTTACGCTCCAATATAACAAGGGTTTGAAAGGTTTTTGGGGAGCAGATTATAGTTATGATGCTTTGCGGTTCAGCGTCTTCAAACGGTTGTTTTTATCTCCGGCCGGACAAGCAGATTTTGAATTTTCGGGAGGAAGGATCTGGGGGAAACATTTGCCATACACCTTATTGGAACTTCCTGAAGTTACTAAAGACAAATCTGGTCCTTTGGTAAACTTTGATTTGATGGCAGCTTCAGAATTTGCATCGGACCAGTTTTTAAAATTGACCTATTATCACAATTGGAACGGATTTTTCTTTAATAGAATTCCTTTGTTCAGAAGACTGAAATGGCGTGAGGTGTCTGGCTTCAAAGCTTTTTATGGAAAACTGAGCGATGTGAACAACCCCTTTGTAACCCCTGAAAACGTTAAATTTGAAGCAGATAAAGATGGTATTGTTCAGACGAAAGCTGTCCGCAATAAACCTTATGTTGAGGGCTTGGTGGGCGTGGATAATATCTTTAAATTGCTTAGATTAGAGTACAAAAAAAGATTGAGCTACAAAGGCGGAGAAGGGGTTCCTTCAGATACCTTCACAGCATCCATACATTTTAATTTTTAGTCTTATGACTCAATATTCGAATTTAAAGTATGAGGTTAAAGATAGCATTGGCTATATTATAATCGATCGCGAGCCTCAGATGAATGCCTTGAATCAGGAGACGCTCGATGAATTACAGGAGATTTTTAAGCACTTTAATGCAGATAATCATGTGCGCGGTATTATTTTGACAGGAGCTGGACACAAAGCTTTTGTTGCGGGTGCGGATATCAAAGAGTTTACTGACCTGTCTGTCGTTCAGGCACGTTGGTTGAGCGAGCGTGGCCATATCATCTTTACAGATCTTATTGAGGCAGCTCCGAAACCTGTTATAGCCGCTATTAATGGCTATGCGTTAGGAGGAGGACTTGAGATGGCATTGGCCTGTCATATACGTATCGCTTCTGAGAATGCAAAAATGGGACTCCCAGAAGTTTCGCTGGGATTAATACCGGGTTACGGAGGTACACAGCGCCTGCCCGCATTAATAGGAAAGGGACGAGCGATGCAGATGATTCTGACTGGCGATATGATTGATGCACAGAAAGCCTACGAAATGGGTATGGTTAACGAAGTTGTCCCACAAGAAAAGTTAATCGCTAGAGCAGAGGAAATCCTTAAAAAAATATTTACGCGGTCACGTGTTGCGGTTGCCAACGCCATAGATGCCATCAATGCCGCCGAAGATATAAAGCGGGATGGTAGTAAGGTGGAGATGGATGCATTTGGTCATTTGTTCGGAACGGATGACTTCAAAGAAGGAGTTTCTGCTTTTCTCGAAAAAAGATCACCTAAATTTCCACTGTAAAAATAGCTCTACCCTTGAGGTAACATGAAGTAGGGGAATGATAAATTTGGTCTGACAATCTTCTTTCATCGAGGAGTGAATCGCAGGCAAAAATCTATCTGAAATAGTTGCAGTCTAAATAGGTTTCTATAAAAACTACTGTTGCAGACTGTTGTGCTTGAAATATGACTCTTCAGAGAAAGCTTTTTTTTGTGGTGTCTGTGCCCTATGAATAGTGAGCTTGTATAATTTAGCCGACACTATTTCTGATACTTTTTACGGTAATCTTGAGGAGACATCTTCATCTCTTTAGTAAAAGCTTTGGAAAAATGAAATGGATCATAAAAGTTCAATTTGAAAGCGATCTCTTTAATTTTCAGTAACGTAAATTGTAAATAG
>JAQZAZ010000078.1 GCA_029239355.1 Sphingobacterium sp. | reverse complement strand
TGCTGACCTACAACCGAATCAAAGGTAATCGGGCGGTATTTACGTGCAGAAACAATAAAATTATCCATTGCACGAAGATACGGATTTTAAAAAAGAAAATGGAGATTCTAAAACCTAAAAATCAAAAGTCAGCAATTATTAATCCAGCCTTACGAATTGAAGGATTATTATCTCATTGAAGCAGAACCTCATTATAAAAATGCCTCTTTCTTAAAAGCTCACAAATGCATATTGCCCTTTAAAGTGAACTGGCTCATCATCTTTTCATCGACATAAAATTTAATAGGAAATATACAAAAAGAGAATAACTCTATCCATTACGCCTTTTACTGTAGCAAAAATTTCGTAACAGACGTTATAGGGTTAAAAGCCAAAATTATGAAGCAAAAAACAACCTTATTTTACCTCAGTCTATTTAGTATTTTTTTATTTTCAGGATGTAAGAAAGAAGACAACTATGAAGAGCTCACTCGTCTAGCAGATGATAAAATTCAGCAAGCCGTTAAACTAACTGAAAATCTTTCTTGTAATGATCTGAAGGAATGCCGTATTGACACACTTTATTATACCTACGTACCCGTACATCCGAGCTTCGAGCAAACCTATAATAGATTAATTGCCGAGGCCGCAGATCTTAAAGAAAGAGCACAGAAAGTCTATAAAGGACCGATTGTGTACGACACGAGTGTAGCCCCTAATTATCTTCCACCCCATTTTGGAATACGTTGCATTGCGGGTAAACTGAAAGTTGCCAGCGCAAGGGATCTGGAATTATCTGAAATCAATCAACGATTGGCGGATTTGCTCCCCAAATTGCAGACATTTTTTGGTGACGTTCCCTGCAACGACCCAAGTAAATGGCACATTGCCACCTTTCGTAAAGACTGTGAATTTATCTCCATATTGTATACCGACAAAGAAAACTTTGCTGAGTTTGGAAATATGGCAGAACAATATAATCATTTGGACAATGCCAAAAGAATACAGGACAAAAGCTTAAATTGTCCAGACAAAAATGACAAACCAGCTAAAGGTGTTATCTGTGAAAATGGCAAACCTAAGATCACGTATTAAAGCCTTCATGTAGAGAAAAGATCAGTCTCCAGAGAGCTAGTCTTTTCTCTGCTAACTTTCTATTGAACACTTTCTCCAAGTTTTCACTTAGAAAAAAAGCTATACCTACTAACCAGCAACCATCTTTTAGCAATTTCCTCTCTTCATTCCAAATGCCACCTACTATTTTCCTACTGTTGGCCTACATTTGGTTTACTGGAATAGGAGAATAGTAGGCCAACAGTAGGTCAGTGGTACGTCAGCGTGCAAATAAGATCAGGAAAAATAGAAACGAACATAGGAAGTTAGTGCTATTAGCATTATCTAAAATTGTTCATCCTATTTTCGGAACTCATTCGGAACTGCCTCGCCTCTTATTCGCCGATCACCTTACTTTTCTCCACTCATCCACTACTGTTTCCCTACTGATTATGTAGGCAATAAGTGGAGAATGAGTAGAGAATCTATATGGGCATTCCGAAGATGGTACGGACAAGAGGCGAAGAAAGACTGAATAAAAAGCGAAGAAAATAAAAGAAAAGCTCCCAATATTTGCCAATTTCCGGTCAAGCTGTGGCAGCATTTAGCCAAAAATCCATACTATCTTTGGATTGATTAAATCAACAAACTCATACAAATGAAAAAATATAGCGTCACACAGTACAGCCATTGTTCAGTGCGAGCATGCTCGGTTTTTGTTCGAATTTCTCACACGACGCAAGAATTCTACCTAAAATCCAGTATTATGCGTTTTGAATGCTGCTGTAAAAAGACACAAATGTTCAACTCATTTTACCGTTTCGGTCAAATTTTGATCTTATGGACTCAATATATTTGGAATTATTTAAGAGTAACAGGAAGTAATGCCGATCAATTGAGAAGCAATGCTGTGGATTTAGGAATTAATTCTACATTATAAAATAATCACAAATTTTACGTTTGGAGTCATTTGATGAACCAGTGTGATATAGAACAATATATTGTTACAAACAAATTTTAAAAAATAATAAAATGCTTAAAGTAAATAGTTAAACATAAATATTAAATAATCAGCCATGTTTCAGATGCTCAATTTTCCTACTATTAGGCTTAGACAAAATCTGTACAACAAACTAAAAATAAGTATGAAGAAGACCTTCAAATTTATATTACCACAAGTAGCATATTTCGAGGATGAAAAACACCCATTCCTTCCCCTATCGCCCGATGCCAAGCGTAATCTATATGAGGTCCTCATTAAACATCTAAATGCCATCGGTTATTCCTTTCCAGATTTTTTTAATAAAGATTATGACTCGATAAAATTAGATTCTTAAAAGCAAAGTGAAAATTTATAAAATCTTCAATCGTAGTAAGTGTCGCTGGATTCTTATCCAGCACACGGCATTGATCTGCAAGACATTGATCTTAAAAAGTTTACAGATAAGGCGAATGCCGCACTACGTTTTCAACTCAATCAAGACCACTTGGAAATTTAAAGAAGCTCAAACTGATCGACAAGCAGAATTGGAGTGTGGCCTTTCATTATTCGGAACAGGAAATATCGGCTATAAGCTCCACAGAGGCAGGCTGAAAACAAATTCTTTTTTTATCGACAGCCACATACTCAATGATGCTCTTGTTGAAGATATAACCCCTCCTCCGTGTTGGGGCTATTCTAGAAACCCTATTTTTTTATGTAGCACAAGACGATATTCCTATATTTTTTCGACCAAGGTGTATCGTGTTAACATTTTTCCCGTCATCGAGAAATTAATAAAAAAATAACATAAAACATACATAAAAATAACCTCCTTGTATTTTCTTTGTTATAAAAAAAATGAAAAATTATCTAACCATTTATTTATTGTTTTTTCTTACAATGGTTTCTTGTAAGAAAAACACTACTTTTGAAAATGAAGTCCTAAATGGGAAAATCAGCACCAAAGCGTCTGCTATAAGCGATCCGAATGATCAAAATTTGAGCAGCTGGAATTGGGCAAATCAAAACACCGCATTAATTTACTTTCTACCAAAAATTAATGGAGCCCCCTCTCCTTCATACGAAGTGAGTCTTCCTTGGACGATCCAAAATAATCCTGTGAATAATAATTTTGAACAAGATTATAAGCCAGAATTTGGTTGGGTATTATATTTAAAAGATTTCGGCACACCACAGCGCCCAGCACAGACTCCTTTCTTTGCTTTATATAATAAATATTCTGGTGTTCTCCGATTCTTTGTCTACAATTATCGAGTTAAACATCTATCGGAGGGATCAAAGACACATTATGTTGGCATACTTGGCTTTCTTAATCCAAATAGTCATAAAAATGGTTTGTTATCTTTTTATGCAAACCCTCGAAATTCTGTTGTTGACTCCATTGATGCAAGCGTAAAGCAAATTGTTGCTACTCAAAAAAATAAAGATGACACTTGGTTAAATTTTGACTACACTCTTACTGCTTTTGATCCCAATAGTATAACTTCCCCCGTGAACGAGCTTGATATCTCCTTTAATGTTTATGGCGTAAATTCTACAGATATAGCCCTCGGCACGGATTTTAGCACATTAATTTCTAGAAGTTCAGCTGGCGCATCTGGAAGTGACCCTTCAAAATTTAGTCAATATTTAAACACTGGTTATGAGGTGGCAGGTCATCTGGAAACAATACTTAAAGCATTCCCCTTAAAAAGCGCTCAATCTATAAACTCCCTCAATAATCATAGCTCTCCATTAAGAGCTAATACGCCTAACGAAACAGTCGTAAACTCAAAACCGAAGGCTTCGTTTATAGGCGCTATTACACTTGGAGCTACGGCATTAAAAGGAATAATAGGCATTGTTAAGTCATTTTCAGGTGGCAAAAAAAACTCGGCAACAAATACTCAAACTACGATACAGTATTCGGGGATTGTATCAACAACTGGGACAGCCAATTTGACCAATTATCTATATGGTATCCAATTCACCCCACTCCCCCAAGCTCAACTTTCCGCATCAAGATATAAACCCGTATATAATGGATCGGTCGGTCTGCTGGCAGTTCCTAATAACAGCGATATAAATCTCAGAATAACATTAAATGAATACAGCCCATGTAGTCACCTTTATGTGCAAGGTCGAAAAGAAATCCACGCCGAACATCGAATGACGACACATTGGATCAATGATTATTTTTCATCGATTGATCGAGTTCAAGGATTAAAAATGGATTCCATCAATGTTGTACTAATTGATAATCACTTCGTAGAAAAGAATTATTTCAGTATTTTTACGGGTTTGACAAATAACCTTTTAAACAATATAACCAATGTGTATCATAATAAAATACGCAACTACAACCTTGAACGAGGCTATTCGGCTGATAGCGCCCTTAATAGCGCCTATACACACTCTAAGTGGGTTTCATTCAAAGCTCCATATCATGATGCAAATTTAACATTAATAGATTTACATTATGTCCACATAGACAATCACTCTCCAACATATTCAAAAAACGAATTGCCTCTAGTAGGGGTGGAAATACATTATAGAGTAACGGATCCAAACTACCCTAAATCTGACTCCAGAGAACGCATTATATACAAAGTTTTCCAACCTAACATAAATGTGATAAGAAATTCTAATCAAGGCTGTAGATGGAGTCTATAATCATCTTAAGGTAAAGCCATTACCCTCCCGGTTATTTGGTATTAAGAAGATGAAGACAATTTGCCAATTGTCTTCATCTTTTTCAATTATAGCCCCCTCCTAAACGTCTCCACAGATACTTATAGTCTATCATATCTTTGTCGAAAAATTGTTAGTGAATCAATAGGTATAATGCTAAAAATATTTTTCTCAAACCTTACAAAAAACCAATTATAATTTGTTAAATTTATATTACATTAATGTTATTAAATTGTTAACAATTGAACATCAAAGGATTCTATATTGCGTTTTTGACCATTTTATGCTGGTTAACCTACAGTCCACAACTTGTTAGGGCGCAAAAGCATGTGTTCGATTTTTATGATGGGAAAGTTTCAATTAACGTTTCACCATCGTTCAATATTCCATTCAATGACAGTTTAACAGGAGCTCTCGTACAGGAGTTCTACCAAACTGCTGATCAGACAGACTATCGTGATCTGGTCAATAGTTTGCTAGAATACAAAGATAAACAGCATCTCAACGACTGGGTATATTATCAGCTCGTGCGTCGGACAGCGCAACAGATCGCGCCAAAAGCGGAAAATTATGCACGTTACACACTATACAAATGGTTTCTGATGTGTAAATCTGGATATGACGCACGTCTGGCAGTAGGAAACAATCAGATTATATTTTTCATTCAGAATAATGAAGACATTTCAGACATTCCTTTTTTTGAAATTGATAGTAAAAAATATACCTGCTTAAATTTCCATGACTATGGAAAGCTATTTCAAAGAGCAGACGCCTATATACCTGTAAAGATTAAAGTACCGGAAGCGACCAACGATTTCAGCTATAAAATTACCAAGCTCCCCGATTTTGTACCTGCAAACTACATTGAGAAACAGATTGCATTCAATGATGGTCATAAAGCTTATCATTTTAATGTCAAGCTGAATAATGATATCAGCGATCTTTTCAAAAATTATCCGGGAGTGGATTTCGAAACCTATTTTAATATTCCATTGAGTAAGGAAACCTATCAGTCACTGGTACCTGCGCTCAAAGAAAATTTAAAAGGAAAAAACGAAAAAGAAGGTGTAGATTATTTAATGCGGTTTACCCGCTATGCCTTTTTGTATGAAAATGATGAAGATAATTTCGGCACAGAAAAGCGCTTATCTCCAGAACAAACTTTGTTAAATAAATATAGTGATTGCGATGATCGTGCTGCACTATTCTTTTATCTGGTTAAGGAGATTTACAATCTGCCAATGATTACTCTCCTCTACCCTACTCATATCACAATGGCTGTACAATTTGAACATCCTATTGGTGACGCAGTTTTGTACAATGGTAAATACTATTCGATATGTGAGCCTACTCCACAGGCCCAAAGTTTAGCTATCGGTCAATTGTCAGGTGAACTCAAGAATCAATCTTATCAGATCGTTTATCATTACGAACCTAGGTAAAATTTCTGGCTAAAAATAGCCACTTAGCTGTAGTTAATTACATCTTATTAATAAAGTCTAATAGATCAGAATACTTACCATCTGTACGATATGCTGCAATGGTTACCGTATTTTCTCTGTCTTCGGATTTTATCGTGATCACATAATCCAATCCATCTGCACAACGTGCGCATTCATTAATTTTAGCATCCATTAATTTATAAGTATTGATATAGCTGGACAGCTGTTTTAATGTGGCCTCACTTGTTTTATAAACTTTATCTTTTTTTGCCCCAGATAGACCATCTTTAGGATATTTAATTTCAGTCTTATTTTGATCAATGCTGATGTTCACCCCATCACCCCAGCCAGATATTCCTTTAATTTCCATCCTAAGTCCTGAGGGATCAGATTCGGAATCAGATTTATTATCAGACTTTTTGCAGCCTAACAACAGGAAGATACATAACACAAATAGATAGATCGTTTTTTTCATAATTCTAAAGTTTATATTATTTGACTGTATAACGAAATATTGGCAAAAAATGCTACAAAAAAATCCTGCAATAAGCAGGATTTTTTATTAGTTTTAATAAGGTCTTATTATTATTTAACTTGACCGGGAGTTGTGTATGGTAAAGTTTGTGGATCATAATGAGCCCATCCTTTTGTCCAGTCCTCAGAACCGAAAGCACCTTTATAAGCAACTTTCTCAAAGAAGCTTCCAGAGACTTTCGCATTCGTAAACGCTGCACCTGTAGCTGCATCAGAACCAGTCGATAACGTGAAATCCGGATTCGATGGGGCTGAAGAGAAGTCTTTTCCAAAATTATAGGGAGCTTTGAATAATGCAGGTGCAAATTTTGTATTATCAAATGTATTATTAGCACGTAATAAAGTATTTACTGCCGCAGAATTCGTGGTCGAACTTACTTTCAAGTCCGCGTCCTTTGAACCATATACCAAATTATTAGCAAATACTGCGGAACCACTTAAGAAGTTATTAGAAGTTGTATTTGCAGTAACAACCTTTGTATCGTCAATGTACAATCCAGCAAATGGAAAACCTGAGATCACTGAATTAAATATGCTCAACGACGAATTACGACGAATTTGTGCCCCATGTTGATAGTTTCCAATCGCTGATTCGCCTGCCTTTTTAATAGGTCCTAGAACCGTTACATTTGAAAATACCGCAGAAGTCTTAGGTGTCTGGTCTGTACCTGTAGAATTATTATCAGACTCAAAACCATTTGATCCCGATTGATCCGCTTGGGTAGTTGCTCTCTGAGCAATTGCAAATTGAACATTTCCAGAATAACCAAAATCAGTATCAAAATCATCATCCCAAGTTGCAACAGCTAATAAGTGTTTAGCATTAACAGTACCACCAAACCATTCAAAAGCATCATCTCCAGAGCGGTACACTTGAATATAATCAAGTGTTGTACCATTACCGACACCTGCCATCGTCAACCCGTTAATTTCATTATCTGCTGAATATTCAATACCACCATATTCAATACGGACATATTTTAACGTACCAGAGTTATCCGCTGCATCTGTTCCGCCATAATATATATAATTCTTAGCATCTTTTCCTTTAGGCCCCTCTAAACCGCCTTCTATCATAACGTCTGTCCCTTGGTTAACTGGAGCTTTTCCGAGTAAAATTATGCCTCCCCAATCACCTCTAGTTCTTGCACCTGCAGGAAGAGCCGATGTAAATACAATTGGTTTTTCAGCTGTACCAGTAGCATTAATTTTAGAACCTCTTGTAATCGTTAAAGTTCCCTTTGTCGCCTTCTCGCCTTTTATGATTGTTCCTGGCTCAATAGTCAATGTAGCTCCGTTTGAAACAAAAACAAATCCTTTCAACAAATAAATCTTGTCCGATGTCCATGTTGTATTGGCTGTTATTTCTCCAGTCACTTCCACAACATCTTTATCCGCAGGATTGGTTGGCGTTTCAGTATCATTGCCATCATCAGTAATTTTGGTTTCCTTACAAGCTCCAGCAATTAATAATGCTGCTAATGATAAGAATAAAAATCTTTTTTTCATTTTTTAAGTTTTAAAAATCTCGATACAAAAAAATACTTTACTTATGTCTTTAGATTTAAAGAAATATTAAATTTACATTATCAATTAAAACGTATAATTAAATGATAATGAATAGTTCGCTCCCGGCTTGTATTTAAACCAAGTTTCATCATTGATATTCCGCACTTCATTGTCAAAATATACATTGATAGAATTGTTCAAAATGTCACTTGCATTAAATTTAAATTCTCCTTTATTTTTTAACACTTTATAACCAACTTGAAAATCCAAAACATTTCGAGGTGCTTCCCATGCACTGGCAAATGTTTGTCCACCTGGTTGAACAATACGCTTTCCTATACGGTTATATAGGATGTTAAGATTTAATTTGTTATCCAAAGCTGTATGTTGTAATCCTCCATTTATGACATAAGGAGATTGTCCCACCATTGGTCTTTTTTGTTCCAAATAAGGTTGATCATTTGGATTGGTAACTTCTGAGTGAACGTATGCAAGATTCAAATAAGCTGTTGTATTTTTGAAAAATTGCTGCTCATTAACAAAATCTAACCTCTTACGAACCTCTAATTCTGCACCATATAGATTAGCCTTCGGAATATTCCCGAAGCTAATATCGGGAGTTGAGGTAACGTCATATCTTCTTGGCTCAATAGCATCCGTAAATTGCTTATAAAATGCTGAAATGGATAAAATTTCGCCAGCAGATGGATAAATTTCATAGCGTAAATCCATATTATTAATGGAGGCACGCTTCAAATCTGGATTACCAGTTATCATTCCAAGTTGTTCGAAATCATAGAACTTAAATGATGCCAGCTCCCGTAGTTCAGGTCTTGCCAATGTACGGTAGTAAGATGCCCTTAAATTAGATTTTGGTGTAACGCTATAGGTAAAGTTAACCGATGGAAGAAAATCCAGTTTAGTGTCATTAACATCCTCCACCATTTTCATGTTATCTATATCCAATGCATCAATCTTAACATTGTAATTTTCAACCCTCAAACCATAAACAACCCTAAATTTATCGTTGAACTTTTGATCTAACATGGCATAACCAAATGAATTCATGGAACTACCAGTATATTTATCTCCATTCATCATAATTTCTTCATAACTGAAATAGTTATTATTTATATTTTGAGTGGAAAAAATTTGGTCAGGTGGCGTCTGTAGAAAATTATTGATATCATCAACATTATCAAATGCATTTTCGTTAAATTGGAAACCAATGAATCTAGCATCAAAATTTCGTTTTCTATAGTTTCCACCAGCACCTATTTTCAGAGTAGATTGTTCTGTTAAAAAATTTATAGGTAAGCTATAGCTACCCTCTCCAGAATATATGTTCTCATTAAGTTTGGCAAATAATCTTGTATTTTGCTTGCCTATCGTTCCAAGGTTTGCTGTAAATGGAACGGAAGGATCATCGGCAGCAGACATCGGTCTTGTATAATTAAGTTTAACCTGATTAGGCTGGTCATTCTTGATATTACTCCATGAAGCTGTCCATTTTATTTTATCATTCTTATCACTCAATACATGTTCACCATCAACAGTCGACTTGAATAAAGATTTTTCCAAGATGTCATAGGCAGAAAATTTATTATCAAATGATGTACCTAAATCTATACCTCTTCTGCTTGTATAGGTATTATCGTAATTCTTGTTATAAAGATTTTTCCATGTGATTTTATTTTTACCAAATGTATATCCAAAGTTAGCTAAAGCTCCTAGGTTACTGGAAAATCTATACTGATTATCAGTAAAATCATATTGATGCCATTCTCTTCTTACATTCGCCAATATATTCTGTGAATTACGATAGGTTACAGAAAATAACGCCCCAAATTTATTATCATTCTCAAATTGTTTAACTTTCCCTAATGAAAACTGATAATTTTGAGAGGGTAATGCCTTTTTATTTTCAACAGAAAGATCATTTGGCAATGATTTTAATGCAAGACGATTTTCTTTACCAGAGAGTCCATCTTTATATTGCTCTCTAGTATACATATTGGTAGCAAGATTACTTGAACCATCATCAAAACCCAGATAATTTTGAAAATTCTTCTTGGTTTGTAAAAAATCCTTGAATGTAGAAGCGGTATTGTAACCATACCCTAGCCCAAAAGCCACAAAATTTTGATCAGGAATATCCTTAGTTGTGATTTGTACCGCGCCACCTGCGAAATCTGCGGGAAGATCTGGTGTTGCAGTTTTTGAAATCGTAATTTTATCAATCAAGTTAGATGGCACAATATCAAATGAAAATGCACGACGATTGGCTTCAGTACTTGGCAAAACAGAACCATCCATCATCGAAACATTATAACGGTCACCTAATCCACGAACGACAACGAATTTATTATCTTGGATAGTAGCGCCACTTACACGACGTAATGCTTCAGAGGTATTTTTGTCTGGTGATCTTCTGATTTGTTCACTTGAAATACCATCAGAAATCAATGCACTATTTTTTTGTTGCGAGTACAATGCACCAATTGATTCCTTTTTAAAAGAACCTGTAACTACAACTTGATCTAAAACTTTACCCTCTGAATTGTCGAGAACAATATCCAAGTTGGTCATATCATCCGCTTTGATCTCTACTTCTGTAATTTGTTTTGTAGCATAACCAATATAAGCATACTCTACAGTATACTTACCAGCAGGCAAAGCCGGAATGCTATACTTACCAGAAACATCTGAACTTCCGCCTCTAGAAGTGCCAATAACACGAATAGTTACCCCCGTAATCGTTTCTCCAGTCTTACTATTTGTAATAGTCCCCATTAACTTCCCACTGCTCTGTGCATAAACTGTTGTTGACGCAGCTACGACGAACGTAATGGCAGCAGCGATTCTTTTGAGTTGTAATTGTGGTTCCAATTTATTTTGTTTTTGTTTCTGCAAAGCTATTGGCATAATATTATATTAACATTAACAACTGATTACCATTACGTAAATCACCTGTTAACTTAATGTTACTTGCTGAAGTATTGGGTTTATATTTTGAACAAAAACACGTCTAAATAGCATTTTGAGCGAGTATTTTATGTTTTCTATCGAATCATATTAAAGCAGTGTAATAAAATTATTAAGTCGAAAAGTTATTAACATATAATAGCTATTTCTAAGTTTTAGCATAATTTCTCCTTTCAACGACATCTCCTTTATCAAAAAAGTATTACTCTTTGCATTATGAACAAAATGATGAGAATGATCTTATTATTGCAATTATATTGCATATACAAAGCAATTTCTCTAAGTTTGAATATATTTTCAATTTTTGAGCGTATGAGCAACCCGATCGTATCTACTGAGCAGCTAACATTCCAATATCCGAATGCAAAAGCCATAACATTTCCTGATATCCATATCGAAAAGGGGCAGCATACGCTCCTATTAGGTGATTCAGGTACAGGAAAAACGACTTTGCTAAACATGCTAGGAGGATTATCTAGACCAGAAACCGGGCACGTTAAAATTTATAATCAGGATCTTTCCCAATTATCCAATAGCAACCTCGACAAGTTCAGATCACAATATATTGGTTTTATCTTCCAGGAAGCGCACCTACTCAAAAATTTAACCTTGCTGGAAAATATCAAATTGGCTCAGTCCCTTGCTCGGAAAAAGGTCGATGTCAATCATATTCATCAGGTTTTGAAACAATTGCAGCTGGATCACAAAACTGCAGCGTATCCAAATGAATTGAGTCGTGGTCAACTGCAACGCGCTGCGATTGCGCGTAGTGTGATCAATAAGCCTGCGCTGCTCATCGCGGATGAACCTACAGCTGCTTTGGATGACACCAACACCAATCGTGTGCTGGAACTACTTTTGGATATTGCCGATACCGCTGGCTCGACTCTGCTGATCACCACGCACGATAAACGGATTAAAGATCAGTTCTCAAAAATGTATATCTTAAAGTAATTGCTCACGTCATATATTTATCACCCTTTTAGATTTAGAAATAGTTATGAACACGATACAGTTGGTTTGGAAAAATTTAAGCAGACAATTTGGTTCTGTCTTTCTAAGTATCTTACTGACAGCTTTTGGAATTTCCATCCTGGCTGTACTTTCTATTACAGGTGAAACGTTTGAAAAACAGCTTGACAATAACAGTAAAAATATTGACCTCGTCGTCGGAGCCAAAGGAAGCCCGCTCCAATTGATCTTATCAAGCGTATACCACATCGACAATCCGACGGGAAACATCCCTTTAGCTGAACTAGAACCACTGCGTCAGAATCCCCTAGTCCAACTAGCAGTTCCCTTGTCCCTGGGTGATAATTTTAAGGGACATCGTATTGTAGGCACCGACTCTTCTTTTCTAGCGATCTATGATACGAAAATAAATGATGGCCGCATCTGGCAAAAAAACTTCGAGGTCGTTATCGGTGAACAGGTCGCTAAAAAAAACAACTTGAAAATAGGTGACCAGATCAACAGCTCACATGGACTGAGCAAGGATGGCCATAGTCATGACGAACATCCTTTTACTATTGTGGGTATTCTAAAGCACAACAACAACGTAACTGACAACCTTATATTGACCAACCTCGAAAGCGTCTGGGATGTTCATGGTATTTCCCATGATCATACCGATCACGAAACAGCAGCTCAAAAAGAAAAACGTGAACGGGAAGAAGACCGCGAAGAAACGGTTAAAGCACACCTACACCACCATGGAGAAGACTTGCCGGAAAATTCTGCAGCTCAGGCAGCAACCAATGAAAAGGAGCATCATGACCACGACCATGAAGGACATGCTGATCATGAACACGAAGAGGAAGGTGTATTTGTTAAATCCATCGGCGCGGATATGGTTAAACAGAATGGTCTTGAAATAACAGCTGTTTTGATAAAATACCAGTCACCGGCAGCCATCGGTATATTGCCCAAAATGATCGACCAACAAACTGATATGCAAGCGGCTTCTCCAGCGATGGAAAGTACACGTCTATTTTCGCTCCTGGGTGTAGGAATAGATTCTTTAGCTATACTTGCCTATGTCATTATGTTAATAGCTGGTTTGAGTGTGTTTATAAACCTCTACAATGCCTTGAAACAGCGCAAATATGATCTTGCCATTATGCGCACACTTGGTGCTTCTAGAGGAAAATTATTCAACATTGTCCTATTGGAAGGTCTTACCATAACAATCGTCGGCGGACTAATAGGTCTATTGTTGGCACATTTAGCGTTATACTATATCAGTAACCAGACGAGCCAGAGCGCAGACTTTATCGAAGCTTTTAGGTTACATCCAAAAGAATTGGTATTTTTGCTTGTCGCTTGTCTTATCGGGGTGCTTGCAGCTCTGATTCCGGCTGTAAAAGCGTACAGGACAAGTATCGCTGGTACTTTAGCAAACAAATAGCAATTGAGCTAAAAAAATGCAATCATGGCATATACTGGATAAATCCTGGATTTGCATCAGCAAAATCTCAATACTCAATACTAAAATAATAGATGAAAAAAATTATCACGGCATTTGCCTTCATATTCTTCAGCATTATACAAGCACATGCACAGATCGGTAGCAATCCCGATGTGCCTGATCATACACCCATGATGAACAAAACATGGGACGCCATTGATAAGATGGCTTATAAAGTGACCTATAATGGTGCAAAAAAGGTATACACCCCATTTTATCCCAAAGAACTCAAAGCTCTGGAAAACAAAGTGGTTGAACTCCCAGGTTATATGGTTCCACTGCACAGTGGACGCAATCATAAGAATTTTATGATGTCTGTCTTACCTGTCATGCAATGTCAGTTTTGTGGTTCGAATGGAATACCACCTATGGTAGAAGTAACCTTAAAAGGTGGGGCAATTAAATTTTCCGAAGACCCGATTAAGCTCAAAGGAAAGATGATTTTTACAAAGGATCCACTTAAAGGAAATTCTGAAATTCAGATCGTCGATGCTGAACTGATAAAGTAATAGAAAATTATCTTCAATGCTGAATCTGATCTACTCCAGATTAGATTCACATTGAATCACTAAGAAAATAGAATGAGAATTATCTATTGAGTAGTGAGGTCTCAAGGCAAGCTGCCAAAGCCGCTGTCTCCGTCCGTAAACGGGCTTCCCCAAGCGATACTGGCTGAAAGCCGGCAGCTAAGGCCAAATCAATTTCCTCCGTTGAAAAATCTCCCTCTGGGCCTATCAAAATGATATAATGTTGTCCAGCTTCAAATACTTCATTCAGATATCTCTTATCCGAATCAACACAATGCGCAATTGCTTTTTGAACGCCATCTTTTGGCAGATCCTTTATAAACTGTTTAAAGGATACTGCGGGATTCAATTGAGGTAAATACGCTTTCAAAGACTGTTTCATGGCTGAAACAATAACTTTGTTCAGGCGGTCTAACTTCACTTCTTTGCGCTCTGAATGTTCACAAATAATCGGCGTAACCTCCTGGATCCCAACCTCAGTGGCTTTTTCCAAAAACCACTCGATACGATCGATGTTCTTGGTGGGTCCAACAGCAATATGTAAATGATAATTTGGCTTTTGATAGTCCGCCTTAATATCCAGGATTTTCAGTACTGTACGTTTAGGATGTGGATCAATAATTTCCGCTTCGTACAGGCCACCGCGACCATCTATTAAATATAGACGAGCTCCCGTGTCCATGCGAAGCACACGCACAGCATGCTTACTTTCCTCTTCGCTAAGGATAAAATTTGCTAAAGAAGGATTTAAATCCGGTGTAAAAAATAATTGCATGTACTGCTTCCTTATAATCCTATTCTTCTATATCATCGTCAGCCGACTCAACCAGTTCTAACTTGACAAACTCTATGTTCTGTTGTGCTTTGCGGATAATGGTAAACACGTATCCATATTCTTCTTTCCGCTCGCCTACTTCAGGAATTTTATCAAAGATTTCACTGACCAATCCAGCCATGGTATCGTAATCCTGACTTTCTGGTAATTCTATTGGTAAAAACTCATTGACATCATGAATACTAGCTCCGGCATCCACCATATATTCTGTTTCAGATATACGCTCTACGACCGGTGTCTCTTCATCATATTCGTCTTGGATCTCACCCACCAATTCTTCCACAATATCTTCCAAGGTAGCCATCCCTGCTGTACCACCAAATTCGTCCAATACAATGGCAAGTTGAAGTCTTCGTTGTTGAAACTCTGCCATCAAATCATTGATCTTTTTTGTCTCAGGAATAAAGTAAGGTTTACGCATGATATTTTTCATCACCACTTCCTTTCCTTTCGCTAAAAGCGGAAGAATATCCTTGGTGTGTACAATACCAACAATCTGGTCGATGTTGTCTTCGTAGATCGGAATACGTGAATACCCCTCCTCGGTCATGGTTTCAATCAATTCAGACGCATCTGCTGTAACTTCAACAGCGACAATTTTCGTCCGAGGTACCATAATATTCTTTACGATACGTTCGTTAAAATCGAAGACATTTTTGATCAACTCATGCTCAGAAATGTCCAATGCTCCAGACTCTTTGCCTTTATCCAAGAGATATTGCAGCTCTTCGGAAGAGTGGGCAGATTCACCTTTCGTCACTTCAAATCCTAAAATTTTAAGCAGGAAATTAGCGAAACCGTTTAGGACCCAGATAAAAGGTCTAAAGATAAAGTAGAAAAATTGCAGCGGGACCGCAATTTTCATCGTCGTTGCAACGGGTTTCTGAATGGCAATTGACTTGGGGGCCAGCTCACCAAAGACGATATGCAATACCGTAATAATCGTAAATGCCAACACATGCCCTGCGTTGGTCGCTATTGTACCAGTCAATTCAACACCAAAGAAACCTAATGCCCCCTGCACAATCTGGGTCATTACAGCCTCTCCTACCCAACCTAAGGCCAGTGAAGAAAGTGTAATACCCAATTGTGTAGCGGCCAAATAACCATCCAAATGCTCTGTTATACTTTTGGCTATTGTAGCAACTTTGCTACCTGTTTTCGCCTGAACTTCAATTTGGGAGACTCGGACTTTGACAATAGCAAATTCAGCCGCAACGAAAAAACCGTTGGCCAATACTAAAAACAATGTCCAAAAAATATCGAGCGCCATGCTGGGGGTTATTTGTTAGCAAATTCTTTGTTGTACAATTCAATAGCCTCAATCAAGATTCTTTGCGCTTCCTCACGTCCTTTCACCCCTTCAACAACAACGTGTTTCTTTTCTAAAGCTTTGTAACTTTCAAAGAATTGTACAATTTCTTTCATCGTATGCGGCGGCAATTGATCGATGTCTTTAATGTAGTTGAATACCGGATCATTTTTGGCAACAGCAATGATTTTATCATCTTGCTCTCCACCATCAACCATATTCATTACACCAATAACTTGTGCTTCTACCAATGTTAAAGGTAAAATATCAACCGAACAAATCACTAAAATATCCAAAGGATCTTTATCGTCGCAATAAGTCTGTGGAATGAAACCATAATTGGCTGGATAGACGACAGATGAACTCATTACTCTGTCCAAAAGCAACAAACCTGTTTCTTTGTCTAATTCATACTTTCCTTTGGATCCGTTCGTAATCTCAATGATAGCATTTACGGCATTTGGCACATTCTCACCTGGAGAAACCATGTGCCAAGGGTTTTGTTTACTCATTTTTTATTTTACTGTATATTTTGTTTGTTTCTTTTGTCTCTCATTCGCTTTTTCAGCAAAGTGATTGCAATAGGTAAAAATGCGATCACGATCATTCCGACCACAACATATTCAACGTAATGGATAATCCATGGGAACTCAATCCCCAAGAAATATCCGGAAAGGGTCAATACCAAGACCCATATCAAGGCTCCACCGATGTTATATAAAACGAATTTTTTGAAATCTAATTTTACGACTCCGGCAAAGATAGGAGCAAAAGTACGAACTATTGGGACAAATCTACCTATAATTAATGCTGTTCCGCCATATTTATGGTAAAATTCTTCCGCCATAACCACATATTTCCGCTTAAAGATAAAACTATCTTTTCGCTTGAATAACATGGGACCGGCTCGATAACCAAACCAATACCCCGTAAAATTACCCAGTATTCCTGCACCCAATAAGCCAAAACAAAGCGTATAGATATTCACGTCGATTTTGTTGAGTGCACAAAACAATCCTGCTAAAAATAATAAGTAATCGCCCGGTAGAAAAAAACCAAAAAACAGACCTGTTTCGGCAAATACGATTAATATAACTAAATAAAACCCGCCAGAACTCAAAAGTTCTTCGGGATTCATTAGCTGTTGAAATGACAACAAAAGTTCATGCATAACTTTCAGTAAAAATCAATATTGTTTTCTCCATTTTAGAATCAAATTCTACTTCTATCCCTGTATAATTTTAAAACAACAAAGTACAAATATAGTATTCTCCTAAAAAATGAAAGTAAATCAAGTGTAATATAATCTTGTTATTGATTTTGTGTAGTTATGCTAATAATAGACTCTCGGATTGTCTCGGCGATCTGATAAAGTTCATCTTCGCCCAAGCTCAACTTAGGCCCCGCAAAATTTAGGTCACTTATTTTATTGATCGGAACAAGATGGATGTGCGCATGTGCGACTTCCAATCCCACAACAGCCACGCCAACTTTAACACATGGAATTACCTTTTTTATCCCCTGTGCAACAATTTTTGCAAATACCCAAAGCGCCATGTACTCATCATCCTCTATATCGAAAATGTAATCTGTTTCTTTCTTAGGGATTACCAAAACATGTCCTTTCGCTAAAGGGCTGATATCTAAGAAAGCCAAAAAATCATTACTCTCCGCAACTTTGTAAGCTGGAATCTCTCCAGCAACGATCTTTGAAAAAATTGTTGACATATTATCCTATTTGGAATAAACTCTTTTAAATAATAATGAAACGACCATAAGCAGCATAAATATTGTTTACTTCACAAAATTTTTCAGCCGTTAAATTTTCAGCCGTTAATGTTCTGAACAAATATAAACAAAAAAGGTCGCGATTGCTAGAACCCGACCTTCTTAATATAAAGTTAATTTGTGGATGTGCGGTTATGGCGTACCGCACATAACCGACATATATTATCTCGAAATCTCTACGATTTCAAACTCAATCTTACCTGCAGGTACCTCGATCTCCGCCGTGTCACCTTTTGATTTACCTAACAATCCCTGAGCAATCGGAGATTTAACAGAAATTTTACCTAACTTAAGATCCGCCTCTGATTCGGCAACCAACTGGTAGGTCATCACAGCTCCATTCTTTTTATTCTTGATCTTCACAATAGACAAAGCGAGGACTTTCGACGTATCCAATTTGGACTCGTCAATCAATCGAGCTGTAGCCAAGGTATTTTCCAAATTGGCTATTTTAGCCTCATGAAGCCCCTGAGCTTCTTTAGCAGCATCATACTCCGCGTTTTCGGACAAATCACCTTTGTCCCTTGCCTCTGCAATAGCATTGGCAATTTTAGATCTTCCTTCCGTTTTCAGATAAGCTAATTCCTCTTTAAGCTTACGCAATCCTTCTTCCGTAAAATAAGTTACTTCTGCCATAATTTTATCTTTTTTCTTATTTTCTACATTTTAAAAAAGAAACAAGACC
>JAQZAZ010000077.1 GCA_029239355.1 Sphingobacterium sp. | reverse complement strand
ATGGGACGCTTGGATGAACGGAACTTCAATTCTTCCACAAAAGTATAAAGATCACGTTTATGATATGATGAACGAAATAAAAGAAGAATTTCAAAAGCGCTCTGAGGAAAGATATGCAAAGGGGAGAAGTTATGCAGGCCGCGATGAAATATCAAGCAGTGTAAATTATCTCATAAAAAGCATTTTTATGCGTGATAATGGATTTGTTGAAAGTATCAATAACTTGTTTTCAAAGATTAAGGTGAGATAAAATTACGTAAGTGTATGTCTTTGCGTATTATAGCTAGTGATAGGAGTGGCAAAACACAAACTTTGAAGCTTTCGGGACGATTGCAAATCACTTGAACCCAATCCCACAGATGTTTTTTAATTTTATGTCAAGTCACTATCGGTTTTGAATCAAGTCAATTCATCCCGAAGTGCGTCAATAATATTTTCTTTTCTGATCTTGTGCATGGCATACAGCGTGGTAATAAAGACCACAAAAAACACGCCAAGTATGCTGCCCCCCATACTGCTCCACGGGAATACAAAATCAACATTTCCGCCGCCGATGATCATGTCCTTATAAATTTTTGTTTCGTAACCTTGTACACTTCGGATGAAAGAAATATAATAAATATATTGGAGGGAATGGGGATGGACTATGTAACAACAAAAGAAGTTGCTGCTAAATGGGGCATTACTGACAGAATGGTGCTTTACTATTGTACTGCTGGTCGGATTGAGGGAGCTGTAAAGATGGGAAATACGTGGCTTATTCCTAAAGATGTTATCAAGCCAGAAGATAATAGATACAGGAGAAATAATCATGACAAATAGAATTTTAATTATAGATGATGATAAGGAATTATGTGCTTTGATAAAGCAGAGTGTGGCGACTGAAAATATAGATGCAGACAACTGCTTTTCTGGCGTAGATGGGTTGACCATGCTCGAAAAGAATGACTACCAGCTCATCCTTTTGGATGTGATGATGCCAGGAATGGATGGCTTCCAGACAATGGAGAAAATACGCCAACAAAACAGTATTCCCATTCTTATTCTTACTTCTAAAAATGACAACACATCAAAAGTTCACGGGCTTCGCTCTGGTGCAGACGACTATCTGACAAAGCCCTTTAATATGGATGAATTGATTGCCCGTGTGGTTTCCCTGATACGCCGATACACACGTTTCAATCTGACGGGAGAGCATTCACAGTCGCTGGTCTACCAAGGACTGAGCATAGACTTAGATAGCCGGAGCGTAACCACACAGAACGGCACATTTGAATTACCGCCGAAAGAATTTGACCTTTTGCTGTTCTGCGCCAAAAACCAAGGAAGAATTCTGACGAAGCAACAGATTTACGAGGAAGTTTGGGGGGAGTCTTACGTTTATGATGATAGCAACATTATGGCTATTATCAGCCGCCTCCGTAAAAAGATCGAACCCGATTCCGGCACACCATTTTATATCCAAACGGTAAAGGGAATCGGTTATCGTTTCAACAAGGAGGTGTAGGCGATGACTCTCTATGTGACTTTAGGCATATTATTTTGCCTTGCCCTTCTTTTCGGTATTGTCTGCTTAGCAAAACTGATTGGTGTCAAAAGACAGTTGCAGGATATGGCGGATGCTCTCAATGATATTCAGGCTGGAAATGGTAACCGAAAAATCCTTGCCCCAAATAATGAGTTGACCGCAGATCTTTCCTATAAAATGAATGAAATTGTTTATCGTTATGAAGAACAGCTCTCGCAACTCAGAGTAGCAGACAAAACCAATCGTCAGTTTATGACCAGTCTTTCTCATGATGTAAGAACGCCGCTTACCACCCTGATTGGTTATTTGGACGCAGTTCACAGGGGTGTGGTTGTTGAAAAAAACCGAGAGGACTATCTCGAAATTGCAAGACGGAAAGCCCATGATCTGAAAGATTATATTGATATTCTATTTGACTGGTTCAAATTGAATTCAAGTGAATTTGTCTTATCCATAGAGCAGGTGGAGCTTGCGGAACAGACACGAAATATTCTGAAAGATTGGATACCCATTTTTGAGGAAAACCACTTGGTTTATGAAATAGAAATTCCGAAAAGACCACTGTTTGTAAAAGCAGACTTAGACGGATATGCCCGCATCATCAACAATTTGGTGCAAAACGTCATTAACCACAGTCAAGCCACACAGATCAAAATTGAAATGGAAGAAAAAGAAAAAGAAATTGAAATTCGCATAGCGGACAATGGAATTGGGATTGAGAAAGGTGATTTACAGAATATCTTTGAAAGGCTGTATAAATGCGATAAGGGTCGTTCTGATAAGGGAAGTGGATTGGGACTGTCCATTGTCCGGCAGATAGTTGGGAAAATGAATAGCAGAATTACTGTTCAAAGTGAGCCCAATCAATATACTGTTTTTACTGTCTTTCTAGCACTGATTAAGTGAAAGAATCCCTGCCGCAGGCAGGGATTCTTTTTATGCAATTGCAAGGTTAATGCAAGGTTGCGGCAAGGTTAATGCAAGGTTGACGTGATAGACTTATTTCAACAAGAAAAGGAGGTTCTTAGCTTGAATGATTTTATAATTGAAACAAAAAATCTTACAAAACAATATGGGGAGCAGAAAAGTGTTGGGAACTTGAATATCCATGTAAAAAAAGGCCGCATCTATGGTCTGCTTGGACGAAATGGAGCAGGAAAAACCACGGCCATGAAAATGCTGCTAAATCTGACTAGACCTACTTCTGGAGAGATTCAGATTTTCGGCAAAAATATTCAGGGAAACGAAAAGAAAATCCTGCCTCGCATTGGTAGTTTAATTGAAGCACCGGGATTTTATCCAAATTTGACAGGCACAGAAAACCTGAAAATCTTTGCTCAGCTAAGAGGTGTTTCTAAGCGTACCGCCGTAAAGGATGCATTAGAAGTTGTGGGGCTGCCTTACGACGCTAAAAAGCTGTTTTCCCAATATTCTCTTGGTATGAAGCAACGTTTAGCCATTGCGCTTGCTATTATGCACGATCCAGAGCTGTTAATTTTAGACGAGCCAATCAATGGGCTTGATCCCATTGGGATTGCCGAGGTGCGCTCATTTATTCGGGAATTGTGCGACGTAAGGGGAAAAACCATTCTGATATCCAGTCATATCCTTTCAGAGATTTCGCTCTTGGTTGACGATATCGGTATCATCGACCACGGCGTACTGCTGGAGGAAGAAAGCCTTGCCGAGCTCGAGGAAAAGAACGGCAAATACATTCATTTTCTTGTTTCCGACACAGCGCAGGCAGCCAGGATCATGGAGAGAAACTTCGGGGTGAAAAACTTTACGTTGGAAAATGATCATAGTCTGCGCTTGTATGATAACAATTTTTCTGTGGCGGCACTCAACCGTGCCTTTATTGAAAACAGATTGGAGGTATCCGAAGCTCACACCTGTGAAGATACCTTGGAGGATTACTTCAAGCGTATAACGGGAGGTGAAGGCATTGCGTAATCTGCTTCTCTGCGAATTTAAGAAATTGAAGCGAAAGAAAGTCTTTACTTTTGCTCTGCTGGGCGCTTTTGTTTTCCCTGTTTTGGGTTCGGCTTTGGTTTCGGGGCTTTCAAATGTGGATTTTGCCGATATGGTCAGCTTTGTTCGTGAAGACAGCGGCTTTTTACTGCTGATGCCTTTGCTGGTTATTCTGGCGGCCAACCTGTTTTTCTCAGAGCAGGACAATGATACGCTCAAAAACCTGCTTTGCATCCCCTTATCGAAAAATCGACTGGTTTTTGTAAAGCTCCTGGTGTTGTTGATCTTTTCCGTCGTATTTCAGATTGTTGGATTTGTGATCAGTATGGGAATAACTGCTTTGCATCATATTCCGTTGACAAATCTCCTGTTGCAATTTGCATTAACAGTGGCGACTGGGGTACTCCTATGGGCGGCTGCGCTTCCCTGCATTGTGCTGGTCATCTGGTTCAACAAGAGCTATGTCCTTTCCGTGATTATTGTGTTCTTCTACACGCTCCTGAATTATGCCATGCATTTAAGCGATGCAATTCTGATGCAGCCTTTGGGGTTCAATGCCGGGACGCTCATGCCAGTTCCCATGATCTTCCGCTGGCTGTATCAGTTCAGTATTCCGGTTGGTAAAATTCAGACGCAATTTTACAATCATTTCAGCCAGCATTTTGCCTCTACCACGGTATGCTTTTGCGTACTGCTGATAGAAGCGGCATTTTGTACATTTTTGATGATCCGTATCTATCGGCGTAGAGAAATATGAAAGAGAGGGGTTCTATGATGTTGCGCATTGTTAAGGCCGAATTTAAAAAATTAAAGAGGCTTCATATTTTGCTGATCGGCTTGATCGGGATGGCTTTTCCCACGATCCTGTCCATATTTACGCAAGCGGTTGTTACTGAGGAAGGGAAGGTACAGAATTTTGATTTTGCGGCCCTAATGAGCAGTTCCATCTGGAACAGCGTTACGATTTTCATGCCCGTGATTTTTACACTGATCGGCGGCTATCTGATTAACAGGGAATATACGGATAATACTTTGAAAAACATCTTGTCTGTTCCAGTAAGCTTTCAGCGCCTGCTATTAGGAAAACTGCTGGCAATGGGAATCTTAAGTGTATTGTTTGGGTTTTACAGTTATGCAGTAACGCTGATTGTCGGAGTGTTGTCCGGTATTTCAGGCCTGAGCACTGCTGTTTTGTTCACAGGCCTTTTACAGATGTTGGGAATATCAACTTTCACATATATTGCGGTTCTGCCCATCATCGCTTTTACAAGCAGTAAGCCGGGAATTTTTATGGGGGGCGTTATCGTATCTTTTCTGTTCGGGTACAGCGCCATGTTTATTAAGAATGTCGCGATACGAAGTCTGTACCCGATCCTGTCAGGACTGACGGTTATGAGATTCGATACGGGAGCATTCATGAACACTTCCGAACCCGGAAATCTTACTTTGTCCATGTTATCCTTGGCTGTCATGCTTTTGCTCACAATCATAGTTGTGATACTGACAAATCCGCCTCAGGTAGGTTCCAAGCGTAAAAAACACAAAATAGCCGGTATGTTCATCAGAAAGGCGCAAAAAGGTCGATGATTTATATACAAGCAACTGATGACGCTCAATTAACCAACAACTGGTCTTTAAAAGGGAAAAGGGAATAGGGTATGGATCACTATACAGGCACCTATACTGCCGATTATGAGGACTTTTCAGGAACAGAGTATCTCTTTGAAGGGATTTTCATGTGGTCATATACACTAAGGGAGGGGTCGCCATCTTATGGTGACACTGGATGTAGCAGTAACTTTTATTTTACATATTTTAAAAAAATCACATCAGATTATGGGTGACAAGTGTGCTCATTTTTTGCGCGACACCTTTGGGGGAACTTCCTCTTTAGGTGTCTTTTTGTTTTTTATTATAGCTTTTGGCAATTCAAATTATGCAATCTTTTTGTACAAGCATAGACCAGGTAGCACAGGTTGCCGTTCTCCACTATCCACTTTTCGATTTAATCTATTTACCAAAAATCCAAAGGATGGATAAAATATGAAAATTATAAATCATAATACTTTTCTATAATTTCTGGGAGTACATTTAAAAAAGCGTTTAAACATTTGTGAAAAATTACTGGAACTGTTAAAGCCACATTGAATAGAAATTTCTGAGATACTACTGTTAGGAGTTTGCAAGAGCATAGCCGCACCCTGCGTTACCCGATATTTTAGTAAGTACTGCATAGGAGAAATTTGTATTCCTCGCTGAAAACAACGCAGACATTCACGTTCACTTATATCAGCGGATTTTGCAATTTGTGCCAATGTTAAATCTTCTGAATATTGTTCATGCATAAAATCTAACATCTTACGAATACGAATACTGTTCTGATTTTGTTCGGTATACCCTTTTTCTATTTCACTTTCATATTGCTGATACATCGTAAGACATAGATGGGATAAATTTTCTCTGATTATAAATTCATATCCTGGTGATTCAAAGGAAATTGCTTCAAATGCATGAATAAAATTAGTTATTATCTGTATTTCCCAATTAAAATCAAGAGATAAATGGCAGCTATCAAGAGCTACACAATTGATAAGTGGAGAGATATATTTCTGAGCAAATATAGATTTATCTTGACCAGTGATAAGAGTAGAGTGAAAAACCAAAGAATGAATTTCGCAATGCATTTCTGCTGCTGCAAAATGCAATATATTTGAGTTGATAAAAATAGCTTCTCCTTGGTGTAAATAAAATGTCTTTCCAGGTACTTTCAATTTCAGTTGACCTGACAGCAAATAGATCATCTCAATTTCTTCATGCCAATGCCATGGGATAACATCGTCAGAGTTGTTTGTATGTTGTGAACAATATCCGGCACATGGGAAATCCAATGTACCATGTGGATGAAGCTCCAACCTATTTTTGTTAAGGTTTAGTCCACATTTTTGAAGTGCCATATTTACACTTCCTCCTCTTTCATGTCGATATTCTTATATTATACATTCGAAATTGAATTGTATCAAGATTATTTAGGCGTTAGTATTATCGTGAGAATAAACCGCAAGAGGGAAAACTCAGAGTACCATGTGGCTGAATTTCCAGTCTGTTTTTGATAAGGTTTAGATCATATGTTTGAAAAACTATAATCACACCACTTTTTATATTGTCGATAATCTTATATTATACGTCCGAAATCGAATGGTATTAAGAGTATTAAAACGGTATTATTGTGATAAGAATAAACCGTGAGGAGAAAAAGATGGTTCAATTATTGCTTGTAATTATCTATATTACTTTTATTAGTCTGGGATTGCCGTATTCTCTTTTAGGCGCTGCATGGCCTAGCATGTATTCTGGACTTAAAATACCAATATCATATGCTGGAATCATATCTATGATTATTACTTGGGGACTTACTTGCCTTAAAATTAAATACGAAAAGTATGATCAGTTAGTGTTTACTGGAGCTATGATTTTACTAGTTGAATATTGTAACGGCAAATTTTATTCAGATAGGAGAATAGTCAATGCATAATTCGATTGATTTACATATGCACAGTAGGTACAGTGATGACGGTGAATTCACACCAACAGAGTTGGTAGAAAAGTGTATTGCAAGTGGTATTCAGACTATGTCTATTACAGATCATAATACTGTTAGGGCAAATAAAGAAGCACAAAAAGAAGCTAAGAACAAGGGAGTTTGTTATATATCAGGTATAGAGATTGATTGCGTTTTCCAAAACACAAATTTTCATGTACTTGGTTATGGAATTGACTATGATAGCAATGATTTTGTTGAAATTGAAAAAAATATTGATGACCAAAGCTTTGATGCTTCTTTGAAAATGCTTCAAGAGACTCAGTCATTGGGTTTTCATATTACCGAAAATGATATGTGCAAAGTATCAAAGAATAATTTCTGGCAGGGAAGATGGACAGGTGAAATGTTCGCAGAAGTTTTACTGAATAAGCCAGAATACAAGAATCACCCGCTGCTGCGTCCTTATCGTTCGGGCGGGGCAAAAAGCAATAATCCCTATGTCAATTTTTATTGGGACTATTATTCGCAGGGGAAACCTTGTTATGTTAAAATTGAGTACCCTTCTTTAGAAGATGTCATAAAGATTATTCGTCGAAATGGAGGAAAAACGATTTTGGCGCATCCAAATGTAAACCTGAAAAATCATTACGAACAATTACACTTTATTATAGATGCAGGAATAGATGGAGTAGAGGCTTTTAGCAGTTACCATACACCATCACAAGCATTTAATTTTTTCAGAGAGGCTCAAGATGCCAAAGTGTTTGTCACTTGTGGAAGTGATTTTCACGGAAAAACAAAACCGGCTATTTTGCTGGGGCAACATGGATGTTTCGTTACGGAGAATGAGTTATTGAGTTTCTTGAAAGAGTGTTTAGCTTGAGGTAACAGCGACTTCTTTTTTCATTATTTTAGGTTTGATTGTTAAGGTAGAAATAGTATAACATGTGTGTTATATTATTTTGGTTAGATATAGCTAATCTGCAGTGAAAATATAGCTGACTTAAATACGGCAAATTTTATTTTTTCGCAATTTGGAATAAAATATGCGTTAAAATAATTTTAGTAAAGGATAAGGTGAAAGATGAATGACAAACAAATAACGGATTTTTTTGATCCAGAGGTACAAAAGACAGTGAGTGAAGACGGCCGTTCTGTATATAAGATGCAAAATGAAACTGGTGAGGGCGTTATTACACGATACGAAATATTACCTGGCATTGAACTATTTTATAACGATTTTCATATGAAAGACGGACAAAATGAAAATAAACTTCCGCACCCGGATGTGCTTGAAATCAATCATTGTAGAGAAGGTCGATTTGAGTGCGTTTTTAGTAATGGTGATTGCCAATATGTTGGAGTAGGTGATCTTGCAATCAATCGTCTAACAAATGAAACGACATCGACCACTTTCCCATTATCTCACTATCATGGAATTTCTATTACGATTGATTTGAATGAAGCAGTAACCACAATGAATCAAGTTGAAAGTGTGCTGGGTGGACTGCATATTGATTTGTGTCAGATAGCGGAGCGTATTTGCAGAAAAGATACTTGCTTTATTCTGCGAAACCATAGCAATATTGAACATATTTTTTCTGAGCTGTATAGAGTTACTCCAAAAATGATAGCACACTATTTAAAAGTTAAAGTATTAGAATTGCTCATGTTTCTGAATGATGTCCAAGTTGGTGAATATCAGGAAGAACGCCGATATTTTTCAAAGAATCAGGTTCAAGTGGTAAAACAAATGCAAGCATACATGATCGCCGACTTACAAAGGCATTACACCTTACAAGAGCTATCAAAAAAATTTGACATTCCTCTTACTTCTATGAAAGTGTGTTTTAAGGGTGTTTACGGTTGCTCTATTTATTCTTATATGAAATCCTACCGTATGCAAGCGACCACAATTTTACTAAGGGATACAACAGATAGCGTTACAGAAATTGCCATGAAAATGGGCTATGATAACCCAAGTAAGTTTTCAGAGGCTTTCAAAAAAGAATTTGGAGAACTGCCATCCGAATATAGAAAGGAGTTGTCTAAATAGAGGGGGATTGGCCTTTTCAGAGTAGCGTAAAAAAACATAATAATATACACTTCTATCTGTGAGAGCAGATGACTTGAGAGCGCTGTAGGGCGCTCCCTTTTTTTGAGTCGGGGTTAGCCGAGACTAACCAAAATCAAGGAGGTGATTACACATGAAACAGGATATGAAAAAATATATCCTAAAAAAAATGATTGAGTTGATATTTACTTTATTTTTTGTGACGTTGCTTTCGTTTCTCTTGATGCGTCTGTCATCCGTTGACCCGGCAACCGCATATGCGAAACGAATGATTGGAAGTCCTACTATAGAGCAAATTGAATCGATTCGGATAGAATTGGGTTTTGATAAACCTTTACTGGTTCAATACGGACGCTGGGTGATTGATTTACTTCACTTTGATCTTGGAACATCATTGGCAAATGGACATGAGGTTTGGAGCGATATTGCAACTGCTTTTCCTAAAACACTTGGAATTGTTTTCCTGGCATCCATATTTCAAATCATTACCATCGTGGTGATGAGCTGTACCGTATTTTTGTTACGGTGGAAGATTCCCAAAAACGCTTTGCAGATCATTTGTATTTTGGGTGTGTCTATTCCGTCTTTTTACTTGGCAACGGTATATCTGGATTTCTTCGCAGTAAAAAAATCACTGATTTCTGTGACGGGGAATACCAGTTTTCTCAGTTACATATCGCCTGCACTTTGTATTGCAGTTTTTGGGGCTTCCTTCTATATTCCCATGTTAATGGATGCACTGGAGCATGAAAGTAATGAAGACTATGCATTCTATGCCCGTTGTCGTGGACTGTCGGAAAGCAGACTTTTATTTTTCCATTTTATTCCTCGCGCCGCAGTTGGACTGATTCCTAACTTTCTGCAAAGTATAGGTCTGGCGCTGGCAAATGCAACTGTAATTGAGCAGATTTTTTCTATTCCGGGCTTTGGATATTTGATTGTCAATCATGTATTGGATCGAGATACGCCTATGATTCATGCAGAGGTGTTCTTCCTTGCTCTGGCGATTGCCCTTTGCAATATTGCTGCAGATTTGATTCAATGGGCAATTCAAAGAAAAAAGGAGGTGGCGTAAATGAAAAAGAAGAGAGTGGCATACAATCTTTCTATTAGAATTCCCATGCTTGTGATTGTGTTATTTTTAATCGGATATCTATTTGCACCTAATAATCCGATGGAATCCAATCTTTTGACAAGATTTCAGAAACCGTGCACCACGTACCCGTTTGGAACCGATCAATTAGGTCGATGTATTTTCTCACGAATTCTTTATGGAGGAGGGACAACACTTGGAATCGTGCTGGGCGGCTCGATGATAGTCTTTTCATTGGGGACAATCATCGGTATGGCAACAAGCCGGGCGGTAATGAAAGGAAATACTTTAATTGATGGACTCATCAATGCAGTCACAGCAATACCACCTATTGCATATCTGATCGTTTTTATAGGCGCTTGGGGGAGTGGAGGGAAAACCACTCTATTTGCGCTGACCGTATCCTATATCCTTCGCTATATTAAACTGGTGCGGACCCGAACTGATATGGAAATGGGAAAAGCCTATGTTAGGTGTGCAGTTGCTTCCGGAGCTTCAAAATTGCGAATATTGGTTATTCATATCCTCCCAAATTTGATTGCGGAGATGATACGCTTTCTCTGTTTATCTTGTGCAGACATGATACTAGCAATTACAGCTTTCTCATTCATTGGATTAGGATTGGGAGATAATGTTGTGGATTGGGGTAGCATGATTCTAGATGCGCGTGGTGCACTGATTCTCCACCCTATCATGATTTTGTACCCAATCGGTGCCGTTATTTTATCGACGCTCTGTTTTAATATCTTGGGCAGACAATTGACAGAAAAGGAGGCAATATAGTGTTAAAAATCAACAAACTAAGTGTAAAAGAAAAATCAGGCCGTTTCCTATTGGATCAAGTGTCCATAGAAATACCTTCCGGGGCAATCATTGGACTTACAGGCCATAGCGGTTCAGGAAAAACAACATTGCTGCGAAGTATATTCGGAATGCTACACACGGACTGTCAAATTAAGGACGGAAAAATTTTTATGGATGACACAGATTTACTCTGCCTATCGCACAGGGAGCATCGTAGCTTGTGCGGGAGAAAGGTCGGTTTTATACCACAGACACCCATGACCGCTTTTGACAGCCGACTGAAAATAGGCTATCAAATTCAGGAGACTTTTCAGAGACGGTTGCAATTGACTAAATCCAAGGCAATTGCTCTTGCAAAAGAAAAATTGGATTTAGTCAATCTGAAGGAGACACAGAGAGTGCTGAATGCATACCCTGGGGAACTTTCGGGAGGGATGTTGCAACGAGTGGCTACAGCCATTTTGTTAGGGATGTCACCCGACTATATCCTTGCGGACGAGCCAACGGCTGCACTTGATGAAGAAAACCGCAATCTGCTGTTAGATGTGTTGCGGACGCAAATGCAGGATAAGGGTATTCTGTTTGTTTCTCATGATGTCGGCGCACTCCAAAGACTTTGTAACAATGTATATGTGCTTGGAACAGGAAAAGTAATTGAACAAGGCAATATGAATCAACTATTAACGAAACCGCAAACGGATTGGATGAAGCAATTCTCCAGCTTAAGTAGGAAAGAAAGCCGAGGTAAATGGGAGTGGGAGAAATTGTAATACAAAATGTTAATCAGATTTATCACAGTGAAACACAGAGCGAGTTTCAGACTCTCTATGATATTAATATTCGTTTGGAAAAGGGTGAAAATCTGGCGATACAGGGGGAAAGTGGTTCGGGCAAAAGTACGTTAGCAAGATTGCTGATTGGTATGGAAAAACCCACATCTGGAAGCATTTTGTTAGATGGTGAAGATATTACACAGTGGAATTATCGTATATGGAAAAGTCATCGTAAAAAGATACAAGCCGTGTTCCAAGACTCTTCCGGTACACTAAATCCAGCAAGATCAGCATTTTCCAATGTTGAAGAAGCGCTGATAAATTTGACTTCGCATAACCGAAAAGAACGAAAACGACGTATCTATGATTTGATGGATGCTGTCTACATGGATCATAAGCTGCTGGATACCCCAGTGCGCCGGCTCTCAGGCGGAGAACAGCGCCGCCTATCGTTGCTTCGAGCCATGGCTATAGAGCCTGATTATTTAATCATGGACGAAGTGACAAGCGGCCTCGATTTGATTTCAACCGATGCCGTACTTACCTTAGTAGAAAACGCCACAAACCGGCATCGCTGTTCCTGCATTTTTGTAACCCATAGCCGGAAAGACGCTATGCGAATTTCCGATAGGATTGCAATTATGCAAAATGGCAGGATTGTGGAGCAGGGTCATCTAATAAAATAAATTCCAACATAGAAAGGATAGAAATAACATGAAAAATAATTGGAATAAAATACTTTCGACGCTCTTAAGTTGCGTGCTCCTCGCATTTTGCTTGGCTGGCTGCGGGCAAAATGTTGAAACGCCTGACGCAAGTCAGTCATCATCTACCAAGATATTAACTATTTGTACCGCAAAGGAGCTGGATAACCTAACAACTCTAACCATGAATAAAGAAAACAATATCGCTTGCGGTCTGGTATATGAAACGCTGGTGGCCTACGAAAACGGTAAAATTGTCCCAAAGCTGGCTGAAGACTGGAGCTGGGACGAAACCAATACGGTACTCACATTCAAGCTGCATCAGGGTGTTACTTTTACCGATGGAACGGGATTTAATGCTGAAAGTGTAAAAGCCATTTTGGAATTTGATAATTCAAACTCCAATTTTAGTGGCATTAAGGGTATTTATAATATCCAGAGTGTTGAGGCAATTGATAAATACACGGTGGCTGTTCATTATGAGTCTCCATGCTTCTCCTATTTGAATGATTTCTGTTTCCAGAATGTTGCTGGTATGATGTCCCCCAATGTCTTCGAAGCGGGCAATTTCCAAACATTCAATGATGTTGTAGGAACTGGCCCTTATGTACGAGATGAGATTATTTCTGGAGACTGCACCCGCTTTGTTCGGAACGAAAACTATTGGGGCGAAGCTCCGTATTATGAGGAGGTCGTTGTAAAATATATTCCAGAGGCTTCTTCCCGCCTACAGGCGTTACAGACCGGGGAAGTAGATATGATTTATGGCGCAGAGCTGATTACATACGATGATTACAATCAGGCAATTACTCTGGAGGGTATTAATGGTGAAATAAATGAAGGTAATACTCTGACACGTAATTTAGTGCTAAATGCTGCTAGCCCAATACTGAGCGATGTTAAGGTCCGTGAAGCAATTGCTTATGCAATTAATAAGCAGGAGATCACCGAGGGGCTGACCTATGGCTATGAAACTCCGGCCGCAACCCTGTTCAGTAAAGGTGCACCTTATACAGATATTAGTTACAACACCACGCGGAAATTTGATTTAGACAAGGCCAATACCCTGCTGGATGAAGTGGGCTGGGTAATGAACGAAAAAATAGGTTTCCGCGAGAAGGATGGGAAAGCGCTAACGCTCAACTACACCTATTGGGCAGATATTTCTCTCGCTCAGGAAATGGCCCTGGCAATCAAAACGCAACTTGCCAAAGTGGGTATCAACGCTGAGACCACTGGACAAGATCAGATGACATGGTGGACGGAAGGCGTTGCTGGCAACTATGATATTACCACTTGGAACACGGAAGGTTCCTATACGGAGCCTCACAAATTCCTTCAGGAAACTCTTGGCGCTGATCCTCATGCAGTTTCTCTGCAAGCCTTGGGTAATTTTGAGGATTATTCCGCTGCAGTTAATCAGTTTTCCACAACTGCGGAGCCTGATGCGGTTCAGGATGCGATTGCGACCGCATTGAACATTTCCAATGATAATGTTATTGACTTGCCAATTTCCTATTCAAAGGATTTGGTGGTATATAATACCGATAAAATTGCAGGATACACATTTTCCAGCATTTCTCAGTTCTTTGACATTAACAATGTGCAGCCTGCTCAGTAATGTTGAAAATACTTTGTCTAAATAGGGGGTTAACAGGCTTATCAGAGTAGCAGGAAAAAATTAAATCACTATAATAGAGGTTGGTTAACGAAAATTAACCAATCTCTATTTTATTAAGAAAGGATTGAATGTGAAATGGATAAAGAACAAAGTCCTATGTCCAGATTGATGGAATTTGCAGCTCCTTACAAGCGTAAATATGTCCTATCAGTCGTTTTAGCTATCCTCGGTGTTGCCGCTGGTTTAGTGCCGTTTTTTGTAGTTTCTAAAATCGTACTGCTGTTGATGGGTGGGGAAATGACTGTTCCCGTTTATTTGAAATGGTGCGTCATAGCTGGTATTGGGTTTTTATCAAAAGTATGCTTTTTCAATCTTTCTACTTTTGTTTCCCATACTGCAACTTTTGAAACATTGTCTGAAATTCGAATGCAGCTTGTGGACAAACTCACAAGGGTTCCGATGGGATATATCATTAACACCCCGTCTGGTCAACTCAAAAATATTATTGTGGATAGGGTAGAAGGTATGGAAACAACTCTCGCCCACCTGATTCCTGAATTAACTGCGAACTTTTGTATTCCATTCTGTATCTTGATTTATCTACTGTTTCTTGACTGGAGAATGGCGCTTGCCTCCATGGTAACATTACCTCTTGGTATGCTCTGCTACAAAGGAATGGCTAATGGCTATGAAGAGAAATTTCAGGGGCTTATGATGCGCGTTCGTAAGATGACGAATACGGTTGTAGAGTATATCGGAGGAATTGAAGTTATCAAAGCTTTTAATCAATCCGCTAATTCTTATCAGAAGTATTCCGATGCCGTTCAGGATAATGCTTTATATGCCGTAAACTGGATGAAGAGTGTTCAGATTTATAAGTCTATGGTGTTTACGGTTTGGCCAAGTGTGTTGGTTAGTGTACTTCCCATTGGCTGCGTCTTATACCGAAATGGCAGCTTGAGTGTTCCAGTTTTTGTCGCATGTATTGTTTTGGCACTGGGCATTATTACACCTATCCTCAATGCTATGAATTTTACAGACAGCATTGCGCAGATGAAGTCTATTGTAGGAGAAATCTGTTCCGTTCTAGACGAAAAAGAGTTGGAACGACCTGTGCAACTGCTCAAACTTGATACATCTAGCATCTCAATGGAGAATGTAAGTTTTTCCTACGAAGAGAGCACATCACTTTTGGAGCAGGTCAACCTTAATATTCCAGAAAAGACTATTACAGCTTTTGTAGGTCCTAGTGGAGGTGGTAAGTCCACTATAACAAAATTGATTGCGGGTTTTTGGGATGTGACCGTTGGAGAGGTTAAAATTGATGGTATCAATATACGAGAAATACCGTTAGAACAGTTGATGGATCAGGTTGCCTACATATCACAGGACAACTATTTATTTGATGAAACAGTACTTGAAAATATCCGAATGGGAAAGTCCGCCGCGACGGATGAAGAAGTCTATCAGGCGGCAAAGGATTGTGGCTGCTATGACTTTATCTTGAAATTAGAAAATGGTTTCCAAACAGTTGTAGGTGGTGCAGGCGGACATCTTTCCGGAGGTGAGCGACAGAGGATTGCGATTGCAAGAGCTGTGTTGAAAAACGCGCCTATCGTCATTCTCGACGAAGCAACAGCTTATATTGATGCAGAAAACGAAGCATTGATTCAGGAAGCCATGGCGAAGATCATTGTCGGAAAAACAGTTCTGATGATTGCACATCGTCTCTCTACGATTACCGATGCAGACAAGATTGTTGTGGTAAAGAATGGACATATTGAGGCGGAAGGTACTCATCAGAACCTACTTCAGACATGCTCTTTGTATCAGGAAATGTGGAAAGCACACATGGATACAAAAGATGTTGCTTAAGGGGGATAAAAATGATACGTACATTAAAAAAAATATATTGCTTTTCAGGTAAAATGCAAGGAGCAATGAAAACGACAATTCTGTTTTCGGTATTGCATTCTATTTTCGATATGATGTCATTTGCCGCGCTTGCGCTGGTTTTTTCAGGCATTATAAATGGCTTTGAAACGGCAACAATCTGGCAGATATTTGGAATTACTTTTGCCAGTATGATTTTGAAAATTATTTGCAGCTATATTTCAGATTTTTACAAAGTAAAAATCGGTTATTTTATGTGCACTGAAAAGCGCATTCATATTGGAGACCGCATTAAGTATATGCCGATGGGGTATTTCAGTGATCACAATCTCGGCAATCTGACTTCTGTTGTTACTACCACGATGGGTGACATTGAGAACAATGCATCAACAGTGTTGACTAACATTTTAGGCGGATATATTCATGCAGCGGTTATTACAATTGTTATGTTTACTATTGATTGGAGGATAGGATTAACAATTCTCTGTGGTATCCTGCTGTTTACCTGGTGCATCAGTAGTCTGCAAAAAAAATCCGAAAAAGTATCCCCTGAAAGACAGGCGGCGCAAGAATCCCTTGTCTCAAATGTATTGGAGTATGTGCAAGGAATGTTAATTGTCAAATCTTTTAACCTGCAACGAAACTCCAACAGTAAAATAAAACAGGCTATTTTAGAAAGCAAAAATAAGAACCTGAAACTAGAGCATTTATTTGTTCCTTACACAGTTTTACAGCAAATTATCCTTTATAGCACTAGCGTCATAATCATTACTGAATCGTTGATTTTTCATCTCAACGGCTCTATGAGTTTGTCAATATGCCTGTTGATGACGGTTGCTTCCTTCATGCTTTTCGGGCAACTTCAATCAGCTGGGAATACTTCTTCGCTATTACGACTTTTGGATGTCTCAATTGATAAAGTTGAGGAAATTAATAGAGCACCTGTCATGGATGAGAATGGGATGGTACAGACTCCGTCTAATTACGATATTGCATTTGAAAATGTTTCTTTTTCTTATGGTAATCATAAAATTTTGGATCATGTCAGCTTGTCAATCCCCCAAAAAACAACAACTGCTATTGTTGGGCCTTCTGGTGCAGGCAAAAGTACTCTCTGTAATCTAATTGCCCGTTTTTGGGACGTGGATGGAGGAAAAATCACAATTGGTGGCATAGATATCCGCAATTATACGTTGGATAGTCTATTGACGAATATAAGCGAGGTATTTCAGAAGGTCTATCTGTTTGCCGATACGATTGAAAACAACATCAAATTTGGAAAACCAAATGCATCGCATGAGGATGTGGAGCTTGCTGCAAAGAAGGCTTGCTGTCATGACTTTATTATGAGTCTTCCTGATGGCTACGACACCGTTATTGGAGAAGGAGGCGCAACACTGTCGGGTGGTGAAAAACAACGAATTTCCATCGCCCGTGCTATTTTGAAAGATGCGCCCATCATCATATTGGATGAAGCCACCTCCAGTGTCGATCCGGAAAATGAGAACATGCTAATGGAGGCGATTGCAGGATTAACAAAAAACAAAACGGTTATTATGATTGCACATCGACTGAAAACAATACAAAAGGCTGATTGGATTTTTGTTCTGGCTGACGGACATATAGTGCAGCAAGGTAAACATGAAAGGCTAATAAATCAAAAGGGTATCTATAATCAATTCATTAGTGCTCGCAAAAAGGCGATTGGATGGAAATTGAAATAAATTATAAGGGAAGAAATATGCAACTTCATGCATCAGGTGAGTATGAATATCTGAAATATATCCTTTAAGCAATGCCACATACAGATTTTAATAACCCCAATTGGATAACCTTTAGCAACAAGTGTGGCGGTAATTCTCCTAGTTCCCCATGCAGGATGTTCAGTGTGCAAATAATCTATAGTATGGAGCTGTATTGCCTTTACAATACAGTTAGCTATGCTTTCCAGCCTGCTTGATGAAAAGATGATCTCAGAAAAGGAGTTCTTTAAAATCAAAGCCGAGTTGGAAAGAGAATACAAAACTGAACGAGGTTTATTTGGTTAAGTTGTAACCACTGTGGTAAAATTAAAATGATAAGTAGGAACATAGATTGAAAGTATAATCAAGTTTTAGACTATAAAAGAAGATATAATATAACGGCAGGGAGTGAACGGGATTGTCTGTTAAAACAATTGAAAATATGGTGAATTGGGTTGAAGAAAATTTAAAAGAATGTCCAACATTAGAAGAAATGTCCGATTTCGTAGGGTATTCACCTTGTTATTGCTCTACTAAGTTCCATGAATATGTCGGTATTTCATTCAAAGATTATATTAAGAAGCGGCAACTAAGTATGGCAGCAGTGGCGTTACAAAAAACGAAGTATCGAATTATTGATATTGCTATACAATATGGGTTTTCGTCACATGAAGCATTTACAAGGGCTTTTGTACGTGTTTATGGTTATACACCCTTTCAATATCGTAAATTGTTGCCGGAAATCTTAACTTTTGATAAAGCTCAAATAGACACTTGAACACTCCTTAGTCAATATAAGGAGTGTTTTTAATGTTGAAAAAAATTGGACGAAATGATTTGTGTTGGTGTGGAAGCGGAATAAAATATAAAAAATGTCATGAGTCTTTTGACGAAAAGCTATCGTGGTACAAAACCCAAGATTGTATTATTCCACCTAGAAAAATTATAAAAACCCCAAAACAAATTGTTGGGCTTAGAGAAAGTGGAAAAATCAATATAGCGGTTTTAGATTTCATATCTGAACAGCTACATATAGGAATGACAACAGAACAAATTGACCTTTTGGTT
>JAQZAZ010000076.1 GCA_029239355.1 Sphingobacterium sp. | reverse complement strand
GCAAAGAAAAATGTGATCCACAAGAAAAAAGCTTCTAACAACAAATCTAAGTTAACTAAATTCGTTAACGGTTTAGCGTAAGCTTTCTGTATAGATATTAAGGGGTACAGCTCGCTGTATCCCTTTTCTTTATGTTATATACTTTGGATTTCTCTTTCCAAGCGAATAGTAATAAAAAAAGCATCGATATTGATGCTTTTTTTATTTTATGATTGTTGGTGCTAGACTAATGCTTTAAATTGGGCAATAATTCTGCAATGACTTTTTTCAACTTATTGGGATCTTTCATATAAGGTTCTAAATCATATAGCTCCACTTTTTTAAAATCGATCGGATGGCTCTCGCTCTGAAGAGAAATGCTTCCTTTCTTCAACAATTGTCCATCTTTTTTCACGGCAGGATCAAAGTCTGTTACATTGCCCCCGCCGATTTGAGGTTTGTTGTATTGTAATACCACCTTGTCTTCAATAATATGCTGTACAAGTGAATCGCCCAATACTAAAAAATCAGCTGTTACCCATTGATCTCCAGCATAAGTTTTAGATGTCGAGCTAATGCAGTGTGGCGTAAATAGTTTGTTATCAATGACAACATTTGTTCCCGGTGTACAGAGATTGCTTGTGGTGCGTTCATCTTTGCCATTACCGCCCAAGAGCTGACCTTCGATAGATATCGGAAAATCCTGGTCCACACCCATCGTTTTGGGATCTTGTCCATGCAGCATGGCACCACTATTGCGCCAAGCCCAGCCTTCACCGCCCGGAGCTTGCTCGCCTACAAAACGATAGGTAACACGCAATAAATAAGCAGAAAATTCTTTATTATAGAATAGATGGCCGTATTGAAAATTGAAATTATCGTAGCCGTCATATCTGACTTTCAATAAACCATCTTCTACACGGAATGTGTTTTTATAGTTATCTCCAACCTTATGGTTTCGTATTTTAGGAGTCCAGTTTTTTAAATCTTTCCCATTAAACAATTGAATGGGTTTGGGTTTTTTGTCTTGAAAATTGCCAAATACGGAAGTGCTGAGTAATAAAATTCCAGCACCATAGATAATATGTTTGAATTTCATCCTGAATTAGGTTTATTGACCTAATTTAGGGAAACATTTTTAAATAAGCAATTCTTTTTGTTTGACATATTCGCTGGGACGAATACCTACGACCTTGTTGAATGTATTGCTAAATGTAGGTAAGCTGTTATAACCGACTTTTAACGCCACTTCATTGACACTTAGTTTTTCATCCAGTAATAGCTTAAGCGCGGTTAGCATTCTAAGGATAGTATAGTATTGGATAAAGGACATGTTTAATTCTTTCTGGAATAGCCTAGCCAATGTACGTTCGCTGATATTAAATAGACTCGCGAGTTTTTTAAAACTCACGTTTTCTTCAATATTCTCCTCTAGATAGGTAACGATATCTTTTAATTTTTGGTGGCTGGGATAGGGGAGAGCCAATGGAAGCTCGTGCAGAGACAGCTCAGGAAGGATGAGTTTAAATGCAGTCGCCAAACTATACTTAGGTTCCTCCACGGGAAATATATTGCCGTTCCAGCGATTGGTAAACATAATCAGTTCAATTAGCAGATCGTTTACTGGATAGATGCCCATTTTACTGTAGAATGCGGTATCGCTATTCGTTTTTGGAAAATAAAGATTACGCATCACAACTTCTGGAGTACTTGGGTGAATACTATGCTTTACACCTGCGGGAATCCACAGATAGTGACGAGCGGGCAAGAAATATGATTTTTCATCTGTTTTTATAAAAACAACTCCACCTTCGGTATATAAAAATTGATCCTTATCATGACAGTGCTCCGTGATATGGTTTTCCGCTATAATGGCATGGTGGCAATAAATGCTATCTTCAAATGAATCAACCTCTGTCATGTAATAGCGGTTGACATATTTTGCATCACTCGTTGTATCTCTTAAGTTCATTTTTTCTATAAAACTACCTTGCAAAGGTAAGACTTTTTTACTAGACCTAACTTTGTTCTAAGTAAAGTGAGTGTATGCTTACAATAAAATTGCAAATAAACCCTTAGCGAGTTAGTATTTACTTACCTGGATTTAAATTTATTTTTTATAATTTATTGTTAATCAGTGTTATAAATATTTTTTTATGTTTTTGCAATAATACTTTAAAAATATATTTTGTTTTATTTTTCTGATAAACAGATAGTTACAATTGTTTCGTCTTCATTGAATAATTTTGTGTCAAATGGTAATAAATTCAATGTAGAAAAAAACGCTAAAATTGTTTTGCTGAGAAATGTAGACCCGAGCTTAATAACTTTTATAGTAACGGATATAAATAGGTTTCAATTTCTTAAGTTTACATGAATAGCGATTAAAAAATAAAATAATAAGGATATGGCTTACGAAAGGATAAAAATTCAGAGCTTACACGATAAGGTTATTACAGCTATAGAAGCTGCGAAATTATTTCAAGACGGTATGGTTGTTGGCTCAAGTGGTTTTACCAAAGCTGGCGATAGCAAAGCCGTATTACCAGCTTTAGCAGAAAGGGTAAAAGAGGATCCTTTAAAAATAACATTGATTACAGGGGCTTCTTTGGGCCATGGTACAGACGGTAAATTAGCCGAGGCTGGTGCCCTATCCAAACGTATGCCCTTTCAAGTGGATCGAATCCTCCGCAATAAGATCAATGCTGGAGACGTACTTTTTATAGATCAGCACTTAAGTGAGACTGCTGAACTGCTCCATAATAAAAATCTACCGCAGGTGGATATTGCCGTATTGGAGGTCGCTGCGATTGAATCGGACGGTAGTATCATTCCAACGACCTCGGTTGGTAACTCCGCAACCTTTGCCGCATTAGCTAAACAGGTTATTTTGGAAGTCAATACAGCTATTCCAACAGCAATCAAAGGAATACACGATATCTATCAGGCAGAAGACTACCCACGTCGTAATGTTATTCCTATAGTAGCACCCGAAAATAAGATTGGCCGGAAAACAATCCCATTGGATCCCAGCAAGATTGTGGGAATTGTTTTTACGAATGAACTTGATAGTCCAGCAGATATCGCCGAACCTGACGCCAAAACAACAGCAATAGCAAAGCATATATTGGCATTTTTTGAAAATGAAGTTGAGCTTGGGCATCTATCCGAGAGTCTGATGCCTCTTCAGGCAGGAATTGGAAAAGTAGCGAATGCCGTGCTCACAGGCTTTATCCATAGTAAATTCCACAATTTAACCATGTTTTCGGAAGTACTCCAGGATAGTACATTTGATTTAATTGATGCGGGCAAATTGGATTTTGCGTCAGCCTCTTCTATTACTGTATCGGAAGAGTGTTATTCACGCGTATTTGATCACTTGGACAAATATCGTGACAAGATTGTCTTACGCCCGCAAAACATATCCAATACACCGGGATTGATCAAACGTTTGGGGATTATTGCAATCAATACCGCAATAGAATTTGATATATATGGTAACGTGAACTCCACTCATACCTCTGGTACCAATATTATGAACGGTATAGGAGGATCGGGAGATTTTGCAAGGAATGCTTACTTAAGTATTTTTGTCACGCAGGCGGCTTCTAAGGGAGACGCGATCTCTCATATTGTTCCGATGGTATCCCACGTGGATCATACGGAGCATGATGTTGATATTTTGGTGACAGATTATGGTTTGGCCGATTTGCGTGGTTTGGCGCCTCGTGAACGCGCTAAGGTTATTATTGAAAATTGTGTGCATCCAGATTACAAAGCCCAACTCTTGGATTATTACAATCGCGCCTGTGAAAGAGGTGGACACACGCCGCATTTGCTAGAGGAGGCGTTCAGTTGGCATATCAACTTGAGAGAAGCAGGAACCATGAAAAAGGATTAACTGGACGACAAGGCAACCAGAGATATAGGAATAGGGCTTTTCCAAAGAGATTTGGTAGCCCTATTTTAGCTAGGGTTTCTCCAGGACAAACGCTACTTGTTATTTTTTTATGGCAATAACCGTATTCCTTATTTTTGCTCTTTATAAATATTCCAGAAATTGTAATCGGTCATCGGTGCATCTGTTATTACAATATTTCGGCCTATAGTGACTATCTGCCCCCGATGGTAGGTTCCGTGGATAATCAAATGCTGAATATATTCATATTTTGAAAAATCACACTGGAACCAGGGAGATTCGAGCTTTATATTTTTTTCTAAATCCAGTTCCGATAGACCTTCCACATAATTTTGGAGCTTTTGGCAACTCTCTCGGATGGCGTTGAAAATATCCTCTTTTTTATTGCATGTTTTTTCAAAATCAAATCATTTGATTCCGAAATATGACTCCACCAATATTCTTGTGTTTGCCAAATATGGTTTAATGTTTTTAGGATTGTAGAAAAGTTGGATGGAACTTCTTGGTTAAGTTGTTCTTCCGATTTGGTACTTAACCAATCAAGGTATTTATTGATCACCCAATTGTTGTAACGTACACTTTTGGTGATTAGTGTTTAAGCTCATAATTATTGGCTTATTATTTTGTGAAACTTTAAGCCTAAATATAAATATCTTTCAAACAGATTTACGATATTTAGATTAAGAATGGATATTCTTTATGGATTATTATTTCTAGATTAATATCGTTTCTTCACGGATGATAAAAGTCAGCTAGGCTTGGCCAAAGATGCTGGCTTAAAATATATTGTGCTTACTAGCAAACACCACGAGGATTTTGTCTCTAGAATAACCAGTAATACTGGTATAAACAGTCGGACAGTAGCTGGAAGAATTTCTCTAATAATAGGTGAGATGAAAAATTATATAGGCATATTACTTGATATGTATATTATATAGGGTAATTTCAAACAACCAAGATAAACTTAATTTCAAACACAATGAAAGCAAAAATTATTTTACTTCTTGTCATGATCACTATGCTTTTTTTTTTTCATAAAAGCGCTTTAACCGACCCAATTTTTCAAAAAACATGATAAAGAAACAAATAAGTAGCGTTGTTAGGCTAATATTTATTGGCACAAGCTGCCTACTTTTTTCTTCCGCACAGGCGCAACGCCCCTATACTGTTAAGCGTTTTTATATCAGTACAACAGGCAACGACCGAAATTCGGGAGCGTTAAGAGATCCTTTTGCTACTGCTGAGGCGGCATTACGTGCCGTAGAAAAATATAAAAAGGGTAAAGCCAATCCCAGCATCGAAATCATTTTTGATCGGGGAACTTACTACCTTGATAAACCAATCAAGCTACTAGCAGCACTATCCGGGACCAAAAAGCAACCGCTACGAATTAAAGCGGCCGACGGAAAGCAGGTTGTCCTTAGTGGCGCTAAATTCCTTGACCTCAAATGGGAACAGGGAAAGAACGGCATTTGGAAAGCTAAAGTTCCTAATGGATTGAGTTTCCAAAGCCTCTATGCCAGTGAAAGGCATCTGGTGCGAGCTAGGTATCCAAATTATGATCTGTCCATATTACCTTTTCAGGGCTATGCGGCTGACGCACTTGACTCAGCGCGTATTGCGACTTGGCGTAACCCCATTGGTGGTATTGTACATGCTTTACACGCCGGCCGCTGGGGGGGCTTTCATTATCTGATTACAGGAAAAGATAGTTCGTCAAAACTCACAATCGAAGGTGGACAGCAAAACAATCGTCCAAGCAAAATGCACGAAACCTATCGTTATGTTGAAAATATATTTGAAGAACTTGATACAGCACAAGAATGGTTTTTGGATGAACAGACGGCAATTTTATACTACATGCCATCCAAAGGAACAGATCCCAATACCATGAAGTTTGTGGCGCCACAGTTGGAAAACTTAATTACTATTTCAGGCTCAGCTTCCAAACCGGTGCATGATATTGAGATCAGTGGTCTGTGTTTTACGCATACCGCAGCCACCTTTATGAAAACGGCGGAGCCATTGCTGCGTAGCGATTGGACTATCTATCGTCAGGGTGCAGTAAAGATGGAAGGCGCGGAAAATTGTTTTCTTTATGCCAATGATTTTATCGAATTGGGTGGAAATGCAGTTTTTTTGAGTGATTATAATCGCCGGATCAAGATCAGTGGGAACCGGATTGAGCAGATCGGTGCTGGCGCCATCAATTTCGTAGGCGATCCCGAGGCTGTTCGTTCACCAGCATTCCGTTATGAAGAATTCGTTCAGCTAAGTCAAATGGATACAGTTAAAGGTCCTAAAACCAATAATTATCCTATGGATTGTGAGGTTAGTGACAATTTGATTCATACGATCGGTTTGATTGAAAAGCAGGTTGCCGGGGTACAGGTGTCTATGGCGGAGTCTTTACGTATCTTGCACAATACCATTTACAATGTACCGCGTGCAGGCATTAATATAGGAGATGGTACATGGGGCGGTCATGAGATTGCTTATAACGATGTTTTCAATACTGTATTGGAGACCAGTGATCACGGTGCCTTTAATTCCTGGGGGCGGGACCGTTTTTGGCATCCCAACCGCAATGAAATGGATCAATTAACATTGGAACATCCTAACTTAATTTTACTTGATGCAGTTAAAACAACCAAAATCCACGACAACCGTTTTCACTGTGATCACGGTTGGGACATAGATCTGGATGATGGATCTTCCAATTATGAGATTTATAACAATCTCTGTCTAAGTGGTGGATTGAAATTGCGTGAAGGATTTTATCGCAAAGTATATAATAATGTGATGTTGAACAACGGTTTTCACCCGCATGTGTGGTTCAAGCATAGTCATGATGTCTTTCGTAATAATATTGTGATGCAGGCCCATCACGATATTCAAGTCAAGTATTGGGGGGATGAAGTGGACTATAATATTTACTTGCGAAAGGAAGATCTATTAAAAGATCAGGCCAAGGGAGTAGAAAAGCATGGACAGATTGGTCCGTTGAACTTTGTTGACCCAATTCATGGTGATTTTAGGTTAACTGCCTGGAAGGATCAGGGCTTTAAAAATTTTGATATGCTGCATTTTGGTGTTTTGGAGGAGCGGTTAAAACGTCTTGCTGCTAGTCCTGAGATCCCAAAATTGATCCGATCGGAAACCAAAGAACATGGCCAACAGTGGGCATGGAAAGGCGGACAATTTAAAGCGATCGAAACGATGGGTGAGCAGTCCGCAGCAGGGCTACCTTCGATCGCTGGTGTACTGGTACTTCAGCTGGATGAAAAGAGTATACTGTATAAAAGTGGTTTGCGGGTAGGTGATGCGATCTTGGATTATCAGGGTGAGAAAATAGCTAAGTTAACAGATTTGCAACAAGCAATTAAAAAACTTGGACATACTTATCGTCCTAAAGTTATTGTATTTAGAAACCAGCAACAGCAGGAGCTTTCCTTGCAATTGTAATGCGTGTGGTTTGTTGCATAAATAATCATTATACAACAATTAGATGCTTGTACGGTATAGTTGGGCGCCCCAGTTCAAGCAGTCATAATTAAACATAAAGTTTATATAAGCTATGGTGGTAAAATATTGTATAAATATCGTTTTGTAAAGTTTATGTTTATTTTGTGTCGTTTATTATTAAATTCTGTATAGATGTATCATTTCTTTTTTGTGTGATGTGATAATATAACAAATCAAGTGATGTATTTTTCAACTGTCTTTTGTATTTTTGATAGTAAGCCACAGTGGAGATGAATTTGCTGTTCGGACCTATTGTATAAAGTATATATTTTTTTCGTAATAAGACAAACCAAATATACGGTTTGCATGTCATAGAAATAAACAGAGGAATAGCCAGATGAAACTTAGAGGAGATTTACAACTACGCAAATTGGGCGAAGATCATATCCTAGTCTATCCGGGACAAGATCAATTGGATGCGTCCAAGGTATATAGCTTTAATGAGACTGCCGTACAGATCTGGTTGGAACTGCAGGGAAAGGAATTTAATGTCGAAAGTGTAACAGCTGTTTTATTGGATAATTATGAGGTAGAGGAAAGCGAAGCTGAACGAGATGCCGCAAATTTGGTAATGCAATTTGAAAAGCAAGGCTTTTTGATATAATTAAGTACAACTATCACTTCATTGATCTATTTTAAGAATATTGAGTATTTAAAGTTAGCAGGTGTTTTTATTGAAGGTTTTAACTGCAATATTGTTTCGTGGATAAGTGTAAATGTATTTGTTAATATCGGTTTCGGAAGTGAAAAAAGGAGTGGTTTTGGACCGTAAAAATTAAAATTGTACATTCAATTATCAATAAGACAGGCATTATTTTTTTATGATTACCACAAAATATTTTAATTACAAACAGATATTCAATCTTGCTGGTGTACACCTAATCTGGCTGACAGGTTGGTGCTCATTGGTGGCGGTCATCTATTACTTTTTCAATTGGCAATGGATGATTATTCCCTGGGTTCCTGTTGCGCTGATTGGTACAGCGGAAGCTTTCTATGTAGGCTTTAAAAATAACCAGGCCTACGATCGGTTGTGGGAAGCACGTAAAATCTGGGGAGGAATCGTAAATTCGAGTCGTTCTTTTGTGTCCATGCTTTATGCATTTGACACAACTCAAGGAGATCAGCATGATTTAACGGAAAGAAGAAAAATAATTGCCTATCGTCATATTGCTTGGCTCTATCAATTGCGTGAGCAGCTTTTGATACCGACCGAGTGGGAGCATGTGAGCCTAAAGCGCTATTTTGGCGCAATGAATGTGAAGCGGCACCGTTTGATAAAAGCGGGCTTTCCGGATTACAGCCGGACACCTATTTTCTTGCATAAATACTTATCAGCTGAAGAATTTAATTTGCAACCGACGTATAAAAATTTTGCAACTTATTTGAACAGTCAGCAGGCCAAAGATATCAATAACCTAAAAAATGATCAGATTATTTCTGATTTCAATCAGATGCAGTTACAAACTTGTTTGAACCAATTTTATGACTTTCAGGGGCAGGCAGAACGGATAAAGAAGTTTCCCTCACCAAGGCAATTTGCCAGTACGGCATTTGTTTTCAATGTTATCTTGATATTACTGTTGCCCTTGGGGCTTGTCAATGAATTTGCCAAACTTGGCGATTGGGGAATCTGGACCAGTATTCCTTTTTGTGTGGTCATAGGATGGATCTATATCGTGATGGAGTTGGTAGGTGATTATACCGAAAACCCTTTTGGCGGACTAATGTTTGACATACCAATGCTGTCGATCTGTCGCACAATTGAGATTGACCTTCTGCAAATGGTTGGTGAGGAAAACCTCCCTGAGCCAATAACCTCCAAAAATGGGGTACTGGTTTAGCTTAGACTACATCAGCATGGTCAGGGTGTTTTTGACCTCTGCGATCATAAAAGAGCTATGTGTACTAGCTATATGTTGTAAAGAGGTGAGTTTAGACAACATAAAATGACGATAATCTTCCATGTCGCGTACGCAGATCTTTAAGATATAATCGTAATCTCCACTGACATGGAAGCATTCCGTGACCTCCTGTAGATCCATAACCTCTCGTTCAAACTGCTGAATGTATTCTTTTTTATGTTGGACAAGCTTGACATGACAGAGCACCATAAAATCTTTTGCAATCTTGTGCTTATTGAGGAGGGCAACATATTTAGAGATTACTCCAGTTTTTTCAAGTTTACGGACCCGCTCGTATATAGCGGTCACAGAGAGACCGAGTTTGTGTGACAGCTCTTTAGTGGTTTGTTTGGCATCCTCCTGTAATAATATAAGTAGTTTTTTATCAATTTCGTCAAGCAGCATAGATTATTTTTTGGTGAACAGTTACAATAGATTACTGATTTAGATGTATTTTCTATTATTAAGTATAATGTTAGATTTATAGTCTAATATACCAATATATTATTGTAATAAAACTTAAAATAGTCCAATTTTATAATAAAAAATTATGGGAAATTTTAATGCGGCAAATGAAATCCAGGATTTGCAATATTTTGGAGAATTCGGTGGTGTGAATCCTTCGATTTCGGATAGTTCGACCTATACTTTTCTGTCGGCTAAAACCATGTTTGATACGTTTGAAGGAAATGCGGATGGTTGTTACTTATATTCACGCCATTCATCCCCGATGAATCTCTATCTCGCACAAGCATTAGCAAAGCTCGAAAATACAGCATCGGCCAATGTAACCGCTTCGGGAATGGGCGCTATCACTACGGTGTTATTGCAGCTTTGTCAGAGTGGTGACCACATTATCTCCAGCCGAACTATCTATGGGGGTACCTACGCATTCCTGAAAAATTTTTTACCGCCATTTCATATTGAAACAAGTTTTGTTGACATCAGCAATTTTGAGGGAATCGAGTCTGCAATACGTCCGACGACCAAAATAATCTACTGTGAAACCGTCAGCAATCCCTTATTGGAAATCGCTGACATCCGAAAACTGTCGGCTATCTGCAAGAAGCATAATCTCAAACTTGTTGTGGATAATACATTTTCGCCCTTATCTGTTTCCCCTGGAGTGCTGGGGGCAGATATTGTTATCCATAGCCTGACAAAATTTATTAATGGAAGTAGCGATACAGTTGGCGGTGTCTACTGTGGAACACAGGAATTCATCAATGAAACAAAAAATGTCAATTCTGGTGCTTGTATGCTGCTTGGACCAACGATGGACAGTTTTCGCTCTGCCAGTATCTTGAAAAACCTCAGAACTCTCCATATTCGTATCAAGCAACATAGTTACAATGCACTATATCTTGCTGAGCGCTTTGAACGGGACGGGCTAAAAGTTTGTTATCCGGGATTACGATCCCATAAACACCATGAACTAATGAAAAGCATGATGCATACTGAGTATGGATTTGGAGGGATATTAACGCTGGACGCAGGTACAACTGATAAGGCTAATGAACTCATGGAACTGATGCAAAAGGAAAATCTTGGCTACCTTGCTGTAAGTTTGGGCTTCTATAAAACTTTATTTTCATGTTCAGGAAGTTCAACCTCCTCCGAAATTCCAGAGGAAAAACGTATCAGTATGGGAATTTCGGATGGACTGATCCGCTTCTCCATCGGTTTGGATGATGATATTCAACGCACTTATCAACGGATGAAGGCTTGTATGGTTAAAACCGGAGTTAATTGATGAATGGTGTGTGCCCATATGGCGGTATCATTGTTACTGAAAAGTTGATTTCTTAAACCAGCTTAAGTTGAGATGAGGATTCTTGGTTTATCTTTGACTGATTAAATTTGGGATTATGTATAGCCAACTATTTTTGCGTTTTGCTGTGGCAACAGCCTTTTTATCTGCAGTGGCTGATCGTTTGGGATTTTGGGGGCCGCCCGGGAGCGTCAATGCTTCCTGGGGGAACTGGGCCAATTTCGTCGCTTATTCCAATCAGCTGAATTTTTTTGTGCCTGCTTCCGTGGGAACGCTGCTCGCAATCGGAGCGACGGTGCTGGAAGTACTTTTGGCATTTTTGCTGTTGGTCGGCTTTCGGACACGCTTTGCGGCCCTGTTATCCGGTATATTGCTGACAGCTTTTGCGCTGACCATGACACTGTCATTTGGAATCAAAGTGACATTTAACTATTCGGTCTGGGTTGGGGCCAGTGCCTGTTTTTTATTGGGGGGATATAAGGTTTTTCCCTTTAGCATAGATGCATATTTGGGAAAGCATCGGCGGAAATAAACAATTTTATATTTATTGTTTTTTTATACGACTGAGACGGTAGACTGTATGATAGAAAATTTATTTTCAATAAATATATGTTTTTCATAGGAAAGTATTAAAGCCGCATCAAATTCCCCAGTTGTGCGGCTTTATATTTTGTTACATTTCCTTTAAATTCACTTCTTTTTTCTCGCCGTCCTTGTCTATAGTGATACGCTTCTCGATAGTAGCTTTGTCGATATAAGAGGACCGTGCGGTACCATAATTGGTTGTGGAACCAGTATAACCCCAATAGTTATAGTAATTGGTATAACCTGATACATAGGAATAATTATATGAGTTGGAAAAATCGAAACTTGCCATAATGATGTATGTGCCCGGCATCAAATCTGCAAACTCAAAATGCCCTTCGTCATCATAGACTTTGGCTTTTTTGACAGCATAACCAAAATCTGGGTTCAAAGGAACTTCAGGCATTTTTTTCTGTTTCCGGATTTTATTGTTGACTTGAACCCACTCTTCATAATAAGGCGAGCTTGGAAAGAGTGTAATCTCCGTCCCCTTAGGAGCATATTGCTTTTTTGCCGTATTGACCAGGCCACCTAGCCTTTTTCCAGAGCTTGACCGAGCATATGCTGTCCCGATAATCACACTATTGCCCTTGGAGATCTGTTGAATAGCTTGTTCCTTATTAAAGAGGCTTTTGATTGGTTGATAATCCAGCTCCTCGTTGAGTGTAATTTCCCACATGCCTTTGCCCATGGACATTTCTCGTTGCCAGAGACGACGGTCTTTTTTGTCCACCACATAATTGTAAATAGCACCTGTATTTTCTTCCAATAGAGTAACCAACCATGTGTCATGTTTGCCGGTTTTCGGCGAACCGTAACTATAACTCTTTACTTCTTTAATGGTATAGTATTCAACCTGAACATTGGATTCGTCATTATAATAAAACTGTGGTATACGAGCTTTATAGCCTACATCTAGCGGAAGTGTCCCAATCATATGATCTGTCCAGTTGAAGTCAATAAAAGGCTCGGAGGCTTTTAAATTCAGCTTTTTATCTTTTTTTGTTTTCTTGGAGTAGTAATTGCCCGTGATCATCTCACCAAAGTTGAGATTTAATTTTGTTTCCTTGCCATCGCTATTGTAACTGATTGATCTGAGTGTCTTGGCATCCACAACACTAGTCCGGGCAGTGACCCAGGCCTTGTCTTTGGGCGTATAGGAGCTTGTCAGGCTCAATTGGTTGTCGCCGGCAAGAATATCATAAGTTATTGTACCTTGCTTGTTCCAGCTCGTGTCCTTGACATAATACACGGTATAGAGGGATTTCTCAGGTTTTATATACTTGGTATTGATATCTGGGCTACCAGGTGCAACTATCTTTTGACTTAATGCTACAAATGGAAGCAGACCAGCCGCTAAAACAAGTGCATATGATTTCATATATGTATTACTATAGTTAATGAAAAACAAGCTGGTTTTACTTGTTTATATTATTAGTCTAAGGTAATAAAAAGGTTTCTATTTTTTTTGGATAATTAGCGGTTTCGACCAATACCTCTATTGTTCATATTCTAGGAGATCCTGCTTTTTCTCTTATTCCTGCGGCTTATGGTCTGCCATGTTTCAATTCACCTTCCATTTTTGTGAAATACTAAATAACGCCAGGGGCTCGACCTCGTTTCAGCTAAAGTTATCTTTAAACTGAATGTTCCTTTATAAAGTATTTTTTTCTGAACCAAAATGAAAGATTAACAAGCGCTATCAATGCAGGAACTTCAACCAATGGCCCGATGACTCCGACAAAAGCTTGCCCACTATTGATACCGAACACAGCAATAGCGACTGCAATGGCCAATTCAAAATTATTGCCTGCAGCGGTAAACGCAATGGCGGTACTTTGTGAGTAATCTGCACCTACACGCTTGCCAGCAAAAAAGCTAGCAATGAACATGAGCACAAAGTAGATGATTAAAGGTATTGAAATACGCAATACATCCATGGGTAATTGCAGGATCATTTCACCCTTGAGACTGAATATCACCACAATGGTAAAGAGCAAAGCTATTAACGTGACAGGGGAGATCAAGGGAATAAATTTGTCCTGAAACCAGCTTTCGCCTTTTAGGGCAATCAATCCATATCTACTCAACACTCCAGCGAGGAAGGGGATACCTAAATAAATAGCAACGCTTTTTGCGATCTCACCAATTGAAATGTCCAACGAAAGTCCGGTCACGCCAAATAATGGAGGTAATACTGTAATAAAAAAGTAGGCATAAAGGCTATAGAGTAATACCTGAAAAATACTGTTCAACGCAATCAAGCCTGCGGCATATTCTCTATTGCCATTTGCTAGCTCATTCCATACGACCACCATCGCAATGCAGCGGGCAAGCCCTATCAAGATCAGTCCTGTCATATATTCTGGATATCCATTCAGAAATAAAAGTGCCAATACAAACATTAAAATTGGTCCTATTATCCAGTTCAAGACGAGGGAGGTGCCGAGAACTTTTAAGTTCTTGAAAACCTTTCCAACGTGCTCATACCTCACCTTGGCCAAGGGTGGATACATCATAAGAATTAATCCAACAGCAAGCGGGATATTAGTTGTGCCGCTGCTATAACTATTGATCCATGCAGCAGAAGAAGGGTAGAAATTGCCCAATAAAATACCCCCGAGCATTGCGAGGAAAATCCATACGGTGAGGTAACGGTCAATAAATTTTAACTTCGATTGCATGTGCTAGTTTTAATATTTGAAAAGACATAGAACATTTCGGCCGCTATCTCCAAACTTCGTTCCGTATAAACAGAAGTTTGTTCAGGTGTGCCATCAGAAACCTTTGGGTCTTCAAAAGTGATTGGTATTCTTTTTTCCGCCCCGGAAATAAAAGGGCATCCGTCATCCGCCTGAGAACAAGTCATAATTGCTGCAAATCCAGAGACAGGGTTAAACGGATCGTCGTATTTTTTTGAAAAACCGATAACTGGAACCTCATTGTCGCTGTACTTTATTGCATAGATTGGGTTATCTGTATCAGCGATCTTAAGAATCGCGAATCCTTGCGAAGCGAGAGTCTCAGCTACCTTAGGGAATAAAGCAGTCTCTTCCGTACCACCTGAATAACAGTTCACCATCGGAATAGTATAGAAGGATGCTGCTACTTGTGCCCAAAGTTGTGATAAATGACTTCTACGGGAATTGTGTGTACAGATAAAATTGAGATTGATGGGATATCCACTATCTACCTTGTCCTGAATAAATTGGATCAGCGGATTTAACATAGCCTTGCGTTCTATACTCAAGTTCTGTTTACCGGTAATTGCGTTGATTGTCTCCTTTATTTTCTTAAACATTGGCCTATTTTTAAACAGTTAGCAACAGCCTGAACCTGGAGTACAACAAGAAGACCCACTGATTGTTAGCGTTGACAGATTTCTCTTCTGCTTTTCAGCTGGTATTCCACAAGCGTCTTGGGCAAGACAAGTTGTGGTTTTGCTTTTCAGTAAAAAAGTCTGTCCGTTGAATGCGAGGTCGTATTTGCCAATCGTATCGCTTTGATATTCAACTTCAATTTCGGCATCTTCAATAGCCAACTTCTCCTCGGATAATTTAATGATATCTAATAGCTTACCTGGTTTTAGACGGTGCTCGTAATCATCCGCGTTCCACAGCTGGAAGTTTACAACTTTCTCATTGCGGATGACACCGCCGCAATCAATGAAGTTTTTCGTGATCTGACCAACTTCGGTGACATGGAAGTGTTCAGGAACGAATGTGCCATTTTCGAGTTGAAATTCAACATTATCCAATGTTGTTAGAATTTGCTTGATTTCTGATAATTTCATAGCAGATTGGTTTTATATGATGAAAAAACTATATATTGCAATATTACGATGATTTGTTTTAAAAAATTATCCACAGCAATTTGAGACATTAACGTCCTGGTTGAAAAATGCATTGAGCTCCTGTTGAAATTCCTTCCAAATCACTTCATTGACACAATAGCAAACAGACTTTCCTTCAATTGTACCTTGTATTATTCCTGTATTTTTCAGTTCCTTCAGATGCTGAGAAATGGTTGCCTGTGCAAGTCCCAATTCATCGACAAGATCATTGCAGATGCATGCTTTCTTGTCAATAATGTGTTGGAGAATAGCTATGCGTGCAGGGTGCCCAAGTACTTTAAATGCTGAAGCAAGTTTATTCTGTTCGTCTGCAAAAATTTCTGTCTTTGTAAGTCCCATTATGATAATATTATATTGCAATATTACGATAATAATTTTAGATATCCAACGGTATGAATATTTTTTTTGCAAACACAGCCGATGATCTAAGATGCTCCAAATACGTTTTATAACAAGGGTTTCTTTTTTGGGTTAGCATTGAAATATTCTTTTTTAAACTGAAACATCTGTGCCATTTTTTGTGCACGCCATTTGGCCTCTTCTGCTTTTTCGCCTTTGTACAAGCGATCTACGGTGGATTCAAATAAAAGAAGCCATTGGTCAAAATGCTTTGCCTCGATTGGTAGAGGGATATGGGGTGGGAATGGACTACCAAAATAGGTATGCTCATCTAATAAAATTGTCTGCCAAAAGCGATACATCTTTTCCAAGTGCACAGCCCACCTGTCTTGGATACGCTCTTGAAAAATAGGACCTAAGAGATTGTCCTGACGGACAGTGTGATAAAACTGATCAACCAGTATTTTGATGTCCGCGATGGTCTGAATGTCCTGTTTCATGGGATGACGTGTATGTTTTGTGGAACGGATGCTACTGTAGCTGTTTCACGGTATATAATAAGTTAAATTTAAGTAGAATAATGGAGAAATGAATCAGGCTGATGTAAAGAAGCCTGTTAATAATATTGGATTTTTCTTTTATTCTCAGTACATTGAATCTACATTTAGGGAAAAACAGATGGGAAAATACACTTTTTTTGTCCTGTTGCTGCTGGGATGCTCCGTCGCGCAGGCACAGATCACCGATATTACGGTCAATAAAGAGAATTTTGAATCTTCGGGCTTTCCGTTTAAAGGCAAACGGGTGTTGCAGGTTGAGCATATTCAGACCACAAAGGAAGATAATTATATCATTTTTTCAAAAGAGGAACGTGGAGCAGATCCGGATAAACTGTATGCGCAGCAATTTCAACGAATAGATGGCATGTGGGTGCCAATAGTGGAAGAAATTATTCAGGAAGATGGTATTATTACTTCCGTCTGGGAATCCCGAAAAGCTTTTTTTGATGCAGACAAAGACGGAAAATTGGATGCGGTATTTATCTATTCCAGACACCCTAAGGAGAATGTTGAAAAACAGCTGAGCTGTATTGCCCTGATTTTATATAAAGGACAGTTTTATCGTTTGCGAGCGGATGCAGAAGATGGGTATAATAGAACAACTTACTCAGATAACTATGCTTCCCTACCTGCCGAGGTGAAAGAAAATGTGGAGCGTTATTGGGAAAACCTGGATAAAAGATAATTTATTATTGTTGGAATTATATTGAACAGGGCTGCCCATTTTTTTGGATAGCCCTGTTTTATTTCATTGTCCATCTGCCTGCAATCCTGCTTCAAAGGGTAAGATTGCTCAGACTGGTTATTGTTGTGGATGTAAACTTTTGATCGCTGGGAGCTGTTATTGAATGGATGCCAATAAATGTTTTTCCTCTTCGTCTTGAGTTTTGCCGATGACATAACGGGTAATGTTCTGATGCTTGAGCTCGTCAATCGTTCGGATGACATCTTTCGTCCGTGCTTCCTTGCTTGGCTTGATCAGTACGATCATATCCTTCGTATTAGGCAGGGTACTGATTTTTGCTTTGAGCTGCGCGACGACCTGTGCTAATGTTGTCTCTATATCTGTTGGTTTTTCAGAAGCAGCAAAGGGTTTCTTAAAATCACCGTGATACCACATAAATTTCCCATCCCCTAAGATCAGTGTTGCTGTGCGGTTTTCGTCAATTAGGACCGGAGAATCTACATTTTCTTTCGTTTTGTCTGGCATGGCGATATCCATTGCTGCCGGTTTGTTTAGGCTGGTGGTTAACATGAAGAATGTGATCAAAAGAAACGCAAGATCTACCATCGCTGTCAAATCCACTTTTGGAGCCATTTTTCGGCTTCTGATTTTTTTCTTTCCGGTTTCTTGTGGTTTTTGGTTTAATTCTGCCATGATTCGTAGCTTTAGGTTATAAATCTTGTTCTTGTTCATGGATATGATGCGCTAGGCGTTCGGATTCCATAGTTTTTTTTATAATGAAGATTGTATTTTATCTTGATTTATTTTAACGTATTTAATTACAATAGATTAGATGTATTGGGTCGGGGTTAAATATTTTGTGAGATCATATCTGAAATTGATGTTTTGTTTAAAACTTTGGTCGTATAAAATTCCTATAGGATATGGATGCCTAGCAATATCAAATTTCCATTTTTGGAAATGGAAAGATTAGTAACTTGCCAATAAAAAATATGACGACGGATTGTGAATTTGTCTATACAGATATAACATCGCCAGTGGGAAAAATAAAGCTTGTCGCTACTGCGCGTGGCTTGACTGCGGTATTGTGGGAGGGTGAAGATTACAAACGGACGAAATTGTCTACCCCTGCCAGAGATGATCAAGCTCCGGTGCTTTTGCTTGCACGGCAACAGCTTTCGGAGTATTTTGATCGAAAGCGAACTGTTTTTGATTTGCCTTTAGACATGCAGGGAACAGCCTTTCAGCTTGAAGTGTGGGAAGCTCTGTTAACTATCCCTTATGGCCAAACAAAAACCTATGGGGATTTGGCACGCCAACTAGGGGATATAAAAGCTGTGCGTGCAGTTGGAGGTGCATTGAACAAGAATCCAATATCCATTATTGTACCTTGTCATCGGATCATTGGGAAATCTGGTAAATTAATCGGTTTTGCGGGCGGACTGAAAAATAAATCGATTCTTATTGACCTGGAAATGAAAGATCGGGCTCCAACGTTGTTTGATTTGTAGTTTACTAGCTAACTCTATCATGATCTTAATACTATTGTATCAGCTTTTACAAGTAGCAGTCCATCACGATGGGGCGCACCCAAAACCATTGAACCGATAAGATTTATCGACATACCTGTTACAGAATGGTACTGTAGTTATACAGATATCCATGATAAAGTTCGCACCACGGCCACTCTCTGCTTCGAATCGTATTATAATAAAAAAGCCTTTCATTTCTGAAAGGCTTTTCTGCGGAGAGTGAGGGATTCGAACCCCCGAACCTGTGACAGTTAACGGTTTTCAAGACCGCCGCATTCGA
>JAQZAZ010000009.1 GCA_029239355.1 Sphingobacterium sp. | reverse complement strand
TGAAGTAGTCAAGACTTAATCTGACAGTTACAATAAATTAACAACTGTAAAATAGATTAGAGTTATGACGACACAAGAAAAAATCATCAAGAACAAACTGGGTGTTTTAGAACTTGCCCAGCATTTAGGAAATGTATCAAGAGCCTGTAAAGTAATGGGCTATTCCAGAGACAGCTTTTATAGATTCAAAGAATTGTATGATCAAGGAGGCGAGCTTGCACTTCAGGAACTTTCTAGAAGAAAGCCTATATTAAAGAACCGAGTAGAAGAGCATATTGAAAAAGCTGTTGTGGATTTGGCCATAGACCAACCCGCTTTAGGTCAATTAAGGGTATCTAATGAGTTAAAAAAGCAAGGGATATTGATATCACCTGGAGGAGTTAGGAGTATATGGATGCGCCATGATTTGCAAACTTTTAAGCTTCGATTAAAGGCCTTAGAAGCAAAATCGGCACAGGAAGGTATTGTTTTGACGGAAGCCCAGCTTATCGCACTGGAGAAAGCTAAAGAAGAAAAAAAGGCACACGGCGAAATAGAAACGTATCATCCTGGATATTTAGGAGCTCAGGACACTTATTATGTTGGGAATATTAAAGGAGTCGGACATATATATCAGCAAACTTTCATAGATACCTATTCCAAAGTCGCTTTTACAAAACTGTATGATCGCAAGAATGCATTAGTTGCCGCAGATATATTAAACGACCAAGTGGTGCCATTTTTCGAGCAACACGATATAAGATTGTTAAGGATATTAACAGACCGCGGAACAGAATACTGTGGTGTAAGAGATCAGCACGAGTATCAGCTCTATTTAGCAATCGAAGATATAGATCACACGAAAACCAAAGCAAAAAGCCCCCAAACAAATGGCATTTGTGAACGTTTCCATCGCACTATTCAAGATGAGTTTTATGCAGTTGCATTCAGAAAGAAGGTATATCGTAGCATTCAGGAGCTCCAAAATGATCTAGATCGTTGGATGGCTTACTATAATCAGGATCGTACCCATACTGGAAAGTACTGCTTTGGGAAGACACCTATGCAGACCTTTGACGATACAATTCATTTGGCAAAGCAAAAGATGCTGGAGACACTAAAAGAAGATCAACTTGTTACTTATCCAATACAGGAGAATAAGCAACAAGTCAAATCTTTAGATTTTGAAGAAACATCAAATCTTTAGATTTTGAAGAAACATCACTATATTCGAATTGGCAATCTGACAATTTTTAAGAACACCCAACTGTCAGATCAAGTAGTGGCTATTACACATTTACGGTATTATTATGATCTTTTAAATTCTTTCATAATGCAAAGGCTTATTGGAATACTCCCGAGCTTTCCTGCTTTCCCTGATATCAAATAATGTTTCAAACTTCATATTCGATGGACTATAATTAATATAGATCTTTATCAGAAAAATTGAAATCCTCTATCTTGGGTAAAGGTCGTATTAAAACTCTTTTTTTTCTTACCATCTGTGCTTCAGCTGAGCCTAATTTTTCATCGGATTCAGTTCTGATCCCCGTAATCAGGTCAAATTTAATTTCTGTGAATATTGTATTTTCATCAATATAACCCTTGGTTCCATCGTATATGAGTTTATTGACATAAATCAATTCAAAATGGCTATTGTTATATTTAAAGTGGTAAGTAATATTCCCTCCTTTAATTTCGCTCCACATTTTTAAAATTCCTTTTTCTATAAAGAAATTCGGAATTTGATAACCATTAAATTTGCCATGGTTTTCAGCAGGATACTGTGGTTCGATGATTTTATCTGAGGATACCACCAACATTAGCTTCCCATTAGGTTTAGATAGGAAAATTTGCAATCTTAACGGCCTTGATTCATCCACAGTACCCATTTTTACAGTTATTTTATCCATTTTACCATCATGATTTAAGTCCCCATTTTCTTCTCTAACCAGATAAGTGTAATTATTTTTACTACTTTGGGCGAATAAGCTCATTGGGGCTGAAATTACAATGAATATAAAATAGAGGTAAAAATCTTTATTAATTCTTTTCATTCTACTTTGTTTTGATCTGCGATTTGAGGTCACTAACTGATATTATCCCGGCAAGATAATAATTTTTGCACCCAGATAACTCACAATAATTACGGCAATTGCTTTTTAAAGTTTGGAAAGAGACATCAGAATTTTGCTATATTTATCGATCTGACAAATAATTTGCTAATGACTTGTAAAATATAGGTTATATCACCATAAATGCATTTCTTCCTCTTTTTAATCAATCACACTGGTCGGTTGGTAGTATAACAGTACCGAGCCACGTGCGAAAGTCTTTGTTTTTAATAATTTAAAGATTTTTCTATCATCTATATTTTCAAATAGTGGAAGCTCTTGTCCGACAACAACAGGATAGATACATAATTGAAATTCGTCGATCAGATTAAGATTCATCAGCTGTATAATTAAACTGCGGCTCCCTACTAAAATATCACCACCTGACTGCTGTTTCAACTTTATTATTTCATCTTTAAGTTCTCCGTCGGCTAATTTTGCACGCTCCCAGTCTATATTTTTCAGGCTATTTGAAAAAACGATTTTTTGAATTTTATCAATAGCCAATGCAAAGTCATCCATTGATTTCTCACCTGAAGGAGTATGCACAAAAGGCCGCCAATATTCCATAAGCTGATAAGTAATCCTACCGTATAAAATGACATCTGCATTGTTTAACAAACCCGTATAATGACAATGTATTTCTTCATCAGGAATACCTGCTGTATGATCGCAAAAGCCGTCAAGTGTCATATTGAATGCTGCAATTACTTTTCTCATATCTTTCGAATCAAGTTATCTATGCATTAAATTTAAAACTTTAGATGCTTAATACGCTTTTCATAAGCTAAGAAATAGGATAGCGTCAAGATTAATTAAGTTATAATTCATATGCCTAGCGAATAGCACATGATTCGTTGTATTCGAGTATTTTTACGTTAAAACGAATATTATTAAAAACGAAACGTTAGTTACTACTGATTTTTTTTAAATTTAGTTGTGTATAAGAAGTCAAGCGAAAACCAATATTTACGATCAATTATAAATAGAGAACTTTAGCACATTAGTGAGTTATGTTGATAAAATAAAAAACGGTTTGGCAATGGATGGAACTGAATAGCCAAGCAGCCCCTTGAAATGTCATCGGCAAGCCATACCAATGAGCAATGGCGAGAGAATATGTAATGGTTGAGGTAATAACGAGAACAAATAATAACCCCAGTTCAAAATAATGACAAAGCAAGAGCTGATAGAAAGATTTTATATCAATCACCAAGAAATGATTGATTATGTAAATTCTCTGACGAATGAACAATTTATGTACAGAGAAAACGGCAAATGGACTGCAGGACAACAATTCAGCCATGTTTACCTCACCTTGTTGCCATTTCTGAAAGTACTGCCATCTAAGGAATTTATTACGCAGAAGTTCGGGAAAATAAACCGCCCTACCTGGAATTACACTACGGTAATTGAAAATTATTTTAAGACAAGTCTTAAAGCGCCACCACAATTTTTACCTGAAGAAGTTCCCCTTGAGCAAAAAGCCATTATCACAGCCGATATTCAAAAAAAATTGCTATCTATTCAACAGTTACTAGACCAATACACTGACGATGAACTTGATACACTTGTTTTGCCACATCCGTTGCTGGGAAATTTGACAATAAGAGAAATGTTTTACCTCATGACCTATCACGCGACGCATCATTTAATTCAAACAAAAAAGAACCTAGAAAAAACGCCCCAATAAGGAATAGTGCATACAGGGGATGTACCGTGAGGCACGAAAGATTATCAAATCGAGCGAAACGAGCTTATGAATGCCTTAAAAATATAAAAAGGGGATCGGTGACACAGTTCAATTCGCAATTTCATGTTAAAGTTTTAGAACCGAAATTCTCGTTTTTGTAACATTCCCTCTCTATATATTTCGGTATAAATTAGTCGTCCTTTTTTCCCTGTATTTAATATAGGTTCTCCTGTTTCTTCATCATATTTTTGCTGTAATTTATAAAACTTCCATTTTCCAACGGGTAAACCATTTTTATACTCTGCTTCCAAATAAGTATAAGGATCCGTAAATTCGGGATACCGTTGTAAATCAATAAACCTATTTGATTTGCATTCTATCCATTTTCCTTCCCTCTTGCGATTTTTTACCATCCCTTGCTCTGTATCATTTTTATAGAAGCCGTCGTTATCATAATATCTGGAAAATTTCCCAGACGGTAGGATCTGATATTTATATAAAGGTTTTAATGTCAACGGATTTTCAATAAATTCATAATCTTGTATAGAAATTATATGATTTTCAGCAATGTTAAACAAGGTATAGTATGCAAAACCCATTTCTCCTTCATAATGAAGATATATTCTCTTCATATCGATAAGCTTATTGTCCTTCGTCGAAATTAAATATATTTTTTCAATAAACGGCTCGGCATAACGAACAGAATTATAGACAGCTGCAAAGTATAATGAATGCGATCCATAGCAAAGAAAATTAGATGAAATTTTAATACTGTCGTATTTCTCATTTACATTCTCACTTAATGGCAGAAAAACATCATATTCTTCAGAAAGTATTATCAAATCTTTTTTGATGACTTTTTCAAAGTTTAATGCATTGAGTTCTTTCAATTTACTTTTGTCCTGTATGGCAGATAGAATGGAGTCAACACGCCATCGCTTAGAAATATCTAAATATCCAAATGGCAGTGTTATGCAATCAGCTTCATTCCTGTTAAAGCAGGTTGATCCCCTATCGGTTGAATGTACTTCTGTACCTACTGCCTTATTTTCTATTTGAGCTTCACTGTTCCGAGAAAAAAACAAAAATAAAATAGTAAAACAAACAACATTAATTTTATCCATAAATAGCTAATAAAAAAGTGAAACCGTGAAAAGGCAATATTCTTCACAAAAAAATGATTTCGGACGGTATCGCATTCACACAACACAAATATCAATATTTGGTTTCTCAACTTCTGCAAATACTAATATTTGCTAGCAATAATTTAATATCCGTGTGAGCTCTCCCCAAAAAGCTGAAGCATTTAAAATAGAAAATTCGGTTGAGTTAAAAATGGGAAGAAAAGCGATGAAAAAATTAGAGTGTACTGAAGCATAGTTCACTTTTGCGATCAAACACCCCAAGCCATCTAACCGTGGGGAAGAAGTCTGCGGAAGGCTTGCTTTGTAGCGTTGCTATTGTCGATGCTGAATGAGTTATGGCAAATCTTAAAAGAACACACTTGTTTTAATATTGTTCTAGATGTTTTTGACGCTTTCGTTTTTACACCGATAAAATACGGTCAGGAGCGATCAATTTAATAAAAACCGCAAATTTCGGATTTTCTGAACCACATGTTAGCGCTAATTTTATATTTAAAATAACATTATGGAAAATATAGAAACAAGGTTAGATGCTCAAGATTGGCAGACAATCACCACAGAGTTGCACGATAAAGGTTTTGTTATTGTACGGAATATACTAAATATGACGGAATGCAATACATTGATAGCTGAATACCAAGCAGACGGCACCTATCGCAAAACAATCCATATGGAACGCTATCGTTTTGGCGAGGGCGAATATAAATACTTTCAGTACCCATTGCCTCAGTTGATTACCACCATACGGGAAAAAGTGTACGCTAAAATAGCACCCGTTGCTAACTTGTGGATGCAGGAGCTGAATATCGACAAACAGTTTCCCAATACACATATAGCCATGAAAAGGCTGTGCTGGAAACAGGGACAGGAAAAGCCGACTGTTCTTATTTTAAAATATGGTAAAGGTGGCTTCAATACACTCCATCAGGACTTGTATGGTGAAATCTTTTTCCCGATGCAGATGGTTTTTATGCTTGACCAGATTGATAAGGATTATACCGGCGGCGAATTTGTCATTACCGAACAGATCCCTCGTGCACAATCAAAAGCAAATGTATTAAAACCAGATCGTGGCGATATGGTAATCTTCACAACCAATTTCCGACCTGTGAAGGGAACAAAGGGGTATTATCGGGTAAACATGAAACATGGCGTTAGTCCACTCCATAATGGTAACAGACATAGCCTTGGTATCATCTTTCACGATGCGAAATCTTAAATAAGGCGGTAGTAACAGTATTTGAAAAATCAATATCAGTAACTAAATGAAGTAGTATGATTAGACATATCGATTTAGGGAAAACCATTGGAGATAGGCGAAAAGCCCTTAGCCTTTTAATACGAAATGGCGTTATTACACTTGGCGGTTATAGGAAGTTGAAAATATATGGCTTGCTTAATTGTACATCGGGCAAAAGGATGAAAGTAGAGAACAGGGTTTTCTTTAAAAATGAAGCCGAAGCATTGCGAAACAGGTACAGGCCTTGTGGTCATTGCTTGAAAGAAAAATATAAGCAATGGAAGTATCGTACAATGGTAAATAATTCTGAAAGTGAAATTTAATTCCAACATTGAGAGTAAAGAATTCATAAACAGTGCTGGAAATGTATTATAAGTGGTATTGATTAGCCGTACTAATTACTAATCCAAATACTTCGTGAAAAATTTGTATAAAAATGTTGAAGCTTTTTGCCTATAACATCGTAAAGTACCTGATAGATACTATTAAATGCCTTGTCCTAAAAGCCTGATCGCTTTAATTCGGTTTGGAGAAAAGGCATCGGCAATCACTATCCTGAAATATTTGTTAAAAGTATTGGAAAAAGAAAAAGTATATCCGGGAGTAAGCCGAACTCCGATCTTTTCACACTGCTCATAAAAGTAATCCATGTCGGTCTCGTCTGGCATTTTTACCCAAATATTATATCCACCTGCTGGTGTCGTTAAGCGTGTATTTTCGGGAAAATGTGTCGCTATTAAGTTAATGGCGAAATAAGCATTTTTTGCAAGCTGCATTCTAAATTTCCTTATATGCCGGTCATAAGAACTGCTACTCAATAAGCGATTAATCACCTCCTGGTAAAGTGGGGATACGGTACTCCCTAAAGCAAATTTTATTTGCTCGGCACGATGCATAAACTTGCCGGCACTAAGCCATCCAAGCCTGATACCGGGTGCCAAGGTTTTTGAATAGGATGAATAGGTCAACACTAGGCCGCTATCATCAAATTTTTTGATGTTAGTAGGCCGATTTCCTTGAAAACAGAGGTCTCCATAAATATCATTTTCAATAATAGCTACATCGTGTTGTTGCGCAATAGCCAATAACATTATCTTTTGCTCGTCGGTCAATATTAATCCTGTCGGATTATGGAAATTTGGCGTTACAATGACCGCCTTGACTGTATTGTTTTGACATGCTTTTCCAAAGAAATCGATGTCAAATCCATTCTTCGGATCGGTAGGTACTTCTATTACTTTTAGTTTTAGAACGCGTATGACCTCTAACACTGAAAACACGCAAGGGCTTTCGGCTGCAATAACATCTCCCGAATTACACACTGCTGCCAAAGCAATATATAATGCCTGTAAAGCACCGTCGGTAACTAATAATTCTTCCGGATTTATGATTGTTTGAAAAATGGCAGACCGTCTAACAATGTTCTCTTTTAGCGAATGTAAACCATTCGAAGAATAATACCGTAATAATCCTGCCCCTTGTTCTCTAATCACCTGTTGCATTGTACGTAACACCAATTTTTGAGGCATCAACAAATCACCAGGAGCAGCTACGTTAAACTCAGACACTTTCCTTCCCTTCCTCAATGAAGTTGTCAGCGCAAGATTATTTTTGAAAATTGCATCCCTGACAATTGGACGGTGTTTGGCTTGTGTAGGCTCAAGTCCTGATGATTCAGTCCTGTTGTTGACATAATAACCCGATTTTGGAATGCTTTCTACCAGCCCCCGAATCATCAAGTGCTGATAGCCGTCTTGCACAGTACTGATACTTACTTTATACAGTTTCTTTATTTCACGCACTGAAGGTAATTTATGCCCAGGTTTAAAAATCCCTTCCCTGATATTTTTTTCAATCATCGTAGTAAATATCTCGAATTTATATGCTCTCATCTGTAATGGTTATTTTTACTATATCTGTACCTGTATTGCAAAATTAACACTTCTAATTTTGAGAAAAGCAATGAGATGACATTAAATTATAACAAGACCTCCGTAACCTTCCAGTATCTTAATGATCGAGCTTCTGTATAGAACTAAGATCTTTATTAATTGATCATATCTCAGTAAACGGTGTTCACGCCCCTATAATTGCTGTTAAAAATAATATCCACCACATTAAGGCTGATATAAACTGGAATAATCAAAGCATGCTCCACATTTTCGAAAACATGGTATAGAGCTATTGTGGAAAATGCCTCCTTTACCATTATATCATGATAGATACTTGGCCGGTATCCGTATTTTACTGTATCGGTCATCCCTAACCATTTGACAATCTCTTTCTCGTCTTTGACTTTGATGATTCCACTTTCTAAGGCAATAAGCATATTGATGACTTTAACCCTATCGCCCAATAACTTGCAATGTAGCTCACCGCCAAGTGCTGAAAACTGAAAAGCAGTAAGTTCGGTTTTATTCAGTTGAGTAGCCCAGTGTGATGTAAGTGTTGTTTGGGTTTAACCAAAGGTATGTATTTTTTTGTCGGACATGGATCAACGTTCGTCGGACCTATTTTCAATTCTATCGATATAATTTTCTCGTCTACCTGGTAAAAAACACATTTGCATCAGATAAACATAAAGTTATGGACTATATTGAAAATTTTACATCCGAAGATTTTGCCTTGGATGTACAGACTATAGGTATTGTAGAACCGGCTTCGTTTACAACCGCTGATGGAGATGAAGTATTAGCAACTATCAGAACCATCACGTCATCAAGAATAATTTAATAGTAGGGTGCTTTGTGGGAGTGAACTGGTAGGCACTCTCACAATATTTTTTAATCCCTGATCTAATGTTACAGACTACTTATATGCCTCCTAACCTTAAATGTCTTATTATCGAAGATGAGCCTTTGGCAATAAAGAAAATAATTGAATATATTCGAATGTTTCCGAGTTTATCCATCAAAGGCACAATTAAGGATATCGAAGATCCAACCCGTTTTGCACCTGATCTACGAAATACGGATATACTTTTCTTGGACTTGGTCGTCAGTGGCGGAATAATTGAGAATTTAGAGAAGCATATCGCTGATATACCATTTTTGGTGATCACCTCTGCGATCTGTAAAAGGGACTATCCCACATTTGTGAAAGAGCGTAGCCACTATGCGCTCCAAAAACCGATATCGCCCGAGATGTTTCGGAAATGTATCGGTGAAATGTTCAACATGCATTGATTTATCCATGACCGCGCTTACTAGTGAAGATTATTTCCTACTCCGTTCCCCCCTATTCAATCTAGAGAAAATCACCAAACTTATGGAGCTGTCGGATTTTGATGCCATTGCATCTGAACTACGTCATATCTATCAAGATCGTCGTCTGCGAGATGCAATCTATCTGGCTAGTCCTAATTTTCTGAATGAAGTAGAAAAATGGTTGGGTCAGAATAACGAAACACCCATTAAAATCATTGGCACGCTCTTTAAATATACTGTCCGAATGGCAACTCGCAGTACACCCTTTGGCCTATTTGCAGGCGTTTCATTAGGCAGTATAAGCAAGGATAATGGCTCCGAACTGGCGCTGATCAGAGACCAAACAGACCGTGCAACGTTTCGACTAGATGCCGGAAGTTTAATCGAAATTGCTGAACTGATCTCAAAAGATCGAGATATCGCAAAAGAACTAACGTATTATAGCAATCCTACAATTTATCAGCAGGGCAATTGGTATAAATATTATCAGCAAACAGATGTTAGAAATACATTAAAACAGGTGCGCTCAACCCTAGTGTTGGAGCGGATATTAACGTTATTTGATCAAAGTCAGGGTAAGCTTAGCTATAAAATGCTCAATAGTTTACTAGAACAGCGTGGTGCTACTGAGGAACAGGCTTCGCAATATATTGACAAACTGTTGCAGTTGGGCCTAATATCTTCGGAATTGAAGCTCGGTGTAATTGGCGAAGTTTATGTTGACCAGCTCATACGAGTCCTTCATAAGGTGGATAGAAAAAATAGATATTTACCCACGATGCTGTCGGTCGCTAAGGCACTGCAGAAGAATACGCAATTACAACAAACCAACATTTTAGTAACGAAATATCTTAAAGCGCATTTTTCAGACTTGAATTCTAATAAACTTATCCAGGCTGACTTATTGCTCGGAATGGCTAAAAATCAGATTCCTCATTCAGTGATCAACATACTGGAAAAGCAGCTCCAAAACTTATTGGCACTGAATAACCCTAGGCCAATGGCGGATTTTGAACGATTCAGCGCCGCATTTCAAGAACGATTTGGTGATCGTATGGTTTCGCTGTTGCATGCGCTCGACGTGGATGCTGGTATAGGTTATGGCAGCAACAAAAATACGTACCGGATGATGGATGAGGTACTGTCTGATCTAAAAAATACAAACGGAATAGCTGGACCAGACAAACCACATCGATATCAGAAATTGGTCAATGAAAAATTTCACGCAAGCGCAATGAACCATTTCTCGGAGATAATTATAACCGACGAGGATCTGCTGGGTATCGGACCAACAGAGGCTCAGCTTATTCCTAAGTCTTTCTATGCGTTTGGAAATTTATTGCATAGGGAATCTGCGGAGGAAATGTTCTTTAATCTCGGAAACATCGGAGGCTCTTCTTCTGGCAATCTTTTTTCAAGATTTGCTTATTTGGATCCTAAACTATCGGATGCCCTATATAAATCTGCAGCGAAAGAGCAGGAGCACTTTGGTAGGATACAATTGGCGGAAATTGCTTATTTACCCGATGTTCGTTTGGGCAACATCCTTCAACGACCTGAAATCCGAATGTTAACGATATGCTTGGAAGTGACGCCTGGCGCTGTTCAAAAGCAGGTCGGCATCAATGATCTGTACGTATTTGCGAAAGCTGGAAAATTATATCTGTGGTCTAAAACATTCAAACAGATCATTGTGCCACGGCTCACCTCGGCCCATAATTTTTCCGATGGTATGAACTTATACAAGTTTTTAGCTGATTTTCAGTTTCAGAATCATCGCTTCGATATTGGTTGGAGCTGGGGTATATTAAAAGATCAACCTCGACTGCCACGGGTCAGCTATAAAAATATCATTTTGTGCCGTGAGCAGTGGCGACTTTCCAAAATAGCAGAAATTCCTGAAACAACCCTGGGAAAAAGGTCGCTCATCGCTGATATCAGACAAAAGCATATGATACCAGTTAACGTAGTGCTGACTAATGGCGACAATGAATTATTACTCAATTTGGATAATATCCTGTGCATCGAAATGCTATTTGAACAACTGGCCAAAAAGGAGGTCATCTTGACAGAAAACATCTTTGACCATTTTAAATCTCCAGTAAAGGACATTACTGGGCATTCATATGCAAATGAACTGATTATTCCTTTTTATTCAGCTGTGATGACACAACAGGAATGTACTCCTCCTGCTGTGACTGATCTCAGACGGAACTTCCCCCTGGGAAGCAACTGGGTGTACGCAAAAATCTTTTGCGGTCACAGCATAGCCGACCGTCTTTTAAGCGATTATATTCCGGCAATAATTGGGACGCTCAAACAGGACAAGATAGCGAAAAAGTGGTTTTTTATTCGCTATAATAACCCTAGACCACATATCAGGCTACGTGTAGAGCTCTTTGACCAACAGGCCTTTCATCACGTAGTATCTTGTCTGAGCGCTAATCTGAGCAATCTCCTAGAAAACGAACAGATCGCTGAAGTCTCGTTTGATACCTACGTCCGCGAGGTCGAACGATATACTCCACTTTGTATGGAAAAAAGTGAGGAGCTATTCTATTACGAAAGCGAACTGATTGTACAAAAAATACAGGAATCCAAAAAAATCAATGATAGGTGGAAACTCGCATTTGATTATATCGATTGTATTTTTGAAAATGCTGGGTTAACATGGGTAGAAAGGCGGGATTTCTGCAAAAAGATGTACGGCTTATACCATAATGAGTTTGGCAACGAAAGGCAGATGCGAATACAGCTGAATCAAAAATTTAAGCTGCGAAAACACTGGTTTGATGAACTGGTCTTGCAAAGTCCCCCCCTTTCCGACCATGTGGAAATGAATCAGGTGCAAAGTGAAATATTCACGTTAATAAAGTCCAAAGAGCCTGAAATGGTCTATTCACAAGCAGCTGAATCCTTGTTGTCGAGTTATATTCACATGTTTGTGAACAGATTGTTTATGAGCGACCAGCGCCTATATGAGCTTGCGATTTACCACTTTATGATGAATTTCTATCGGATGCAGATCGGTAAATATGGGCTGCCTCAGTATAAAGTTATCAATGTTTAACTAAGGCCCATTCGGGTAAATAACTGGTTGCGATATTGCAATCCGATGGATAGTTCGGTACCGTCTTTGAGTATAACTTTGCTCGCCTCTACCCCTTTTATATACTTCAAGTTAACAATGTAAGAACGGTGCATCCGGGCAAACATATCCCAAGGCAATGCCGTCTCCATCTCCTTCATGGTACTAAGGAGTGTCTGCATTCCCTCGACCGAATAGATCTGAATATAATCGCCCCAGGCCTTTAAGTAATAGATATCATTTGGGTCAATGAATAGGGTCTTGTTTCGATCTTTAACCTTAATTGACTTGCTCTCACCTTGACCTCCTCGTGAAAACATAATTGCTTTCTGCACTTTTTCTATGGCTTTCACTAGCCGTTCCTCGGTCAGCAAGGGTTTTAAGATATAATCAATGACTTCGAGTTCAAAGCCATCAACAGCATACTCATAATGAGCGGTGATAAAGATCACAAAAGGTGGATGGGAAAGCCCTTTTAAGAAGGCTACTCCATTCATCTCAGGCATATCGATATCAGACAGGATAAGGTCAATCTTACTCTGCTTCAGTAGGTCAATAGCTAATGTTGGATTTTCATAAACGCCCACAATTTCAATGATACCGATCTTTTTGACTAACTTCTCGAGGCGCATTCTAGCTATCGGTTCGTCCTCTATAAGAATAGTTTTTATGCTGTACATAATGGTTTAATTATTTGTTATACTGATTTTTACCCTCTTTTTCCAACAGCTCGACAATAAGTTCGACACAGTAAATTCCAGCATCTGAAGAGGTCTTGAAGGTATGCCGGTCAGGGTAATAAAGCTCCAGCCGCTTGCGAACGTTTTGTATACCAAGTCCACCAATATAATTTTGAGGTTTGGATAATTCCCGGTATGCATTTGAGACATGCATATACAAAATATTATCTCTAACAGATATGTCGATGGTCACCCACGCATTTGATGCGCTGGTACGGGGGCCATGTTTGAAGGCATTTTCCACGAATGGAAAAAATATCAACGGTACGAGCGTACAATATTCATTATCTGTTTCAAGATTAAGGTTGATTTGTAGTGATTCATTATACCGGAGCCTTTCCAACTCTATATAATCCCGGATCAACTGAAACTCCCTAGATAATTCTATCTGTGGCTGGTTGCTTTCGTGTAGTAGATAGACCATCATACCACTGAGGCGCATCATACTCTGCTCGCCCCGATCATCCTTATCCGATACCAGAACGTAGATACTGTAAAGTGTATTTAGCAGAAAATGGGGATTGATCTGATGTTTGAGAAAAGCCAGTTCGAGCTGCACATTATTGAGCTCAAGCTCGGCATTCTTAAGTTCCAGGTTGACCTTCATATTTCTGACGCTCATAAAAGATTGTACAATCTTAACAGTCAAAGGAAATGCAACCAGAAAAATAAAATCCAATAGATAATCGGTAATGGATGAAATTCGGAATGCGCCAAGGATTCCTTTATCGATCATAAAGAGTAAATAACTCTTCAACCGCTCATCCGGGGATAGAAGGTTAACCGTCAATAGTGCACTGCAATAAGTCAGTACGGACCACCATGCATAAATAATAACCAACCATAGCAGACATAGCAAAAAATTGCCTTGGATAAACCAGCGAGGTATTATAATATAAGCGGTGACATAAAATATAGATAAAAGTGAAAAGATGTCTTTGCAAAAAAGTAACCAGGAATTACTGGGATCGATACGCTGGTATCCAATAAACTGCATACCTAAAACGACAAACCAGAAGCACAAATGAAAAACTACGCGCTTCACAGGATTATAATTCTGAAAGAATTCAGTTACCGATATCATGTTCTCCCCAGTTAGATCTGCCCTAAATATAAAGATATAGTTCAAGTTCTGTAGACTGTAATCAGATCAATTCAATAAAAAAAAATGTATTTCCAAACAGTACTGAGTAAAAAAAAGATAATATTTTGATTATAAGAATCTTTCGTAAATAGTATTTTAACGTTTTGAATATTAAAATATGGAATTTATTGTAAAATTAAAGTTACATAAATTTAGCATTTAACTGGATTTGAAGCACCAAAAGGATTCATTACTTTCTCTCCCGTAACATAGTGGCTTATTTTAATTTAAAATAAGTTGACATGATTGTAGCGCTGCGTCTACTAAAATGGAGTATGCAAGGCCAATTTTTAAATACTAAAGTTCCCTTTAAATCATAGGGTAAGGGTATGGAAATCTAAATATTAATCACAAATGCGCAACTGCAGCACTCATAATTGTTTGCGCCAAACTATTCCTGAAGACCTCCATTTTTGGGAAGTTCGGGCGATTGAGCTTTATTGTATTCATCCATTTTTTGTGTTGCTGCCATTGAAACGACCAAATCATTCAGCATGGAGCTTGCGGCTGTCGGCGAGTTGGGAAGCAATACCAAATTGCTTCTGGTATTGGCACCAATAGAATTCAACGTGTCATAATGTTGAGTTACCACGATCAAAGCAGAAGCTTCCTGAGCGTTGATATTGGCGGCATTCAGCATTTTTACAGATTCTTCCAATCCTCTTGCAATCTCTCTTCGCTGGTCGGCAATCCCTTGTCCTTGAAGCTTTTTAGATTCCGCTTCGGCTTTTGCAACAGCAACAATTCGTATTCTTTGAGCTTCAGATTCGTATTCTGCGGCGGTTTTTTCTCGTTCTGCAGCATTGATTCTGTTCATGGCGTGTTTTACCTGTTCATCAGGATCGATATCTGTCACTAAGGCTTTGATAATATTGTAGCCATAACTTTGCATGGCTTCCTGCAATTCACTTTTCACAGCATTTGCAATATCGTCTTTTCTTACAAAAACATCATCTAATTTTGTTTTTGGAACTTCAGCACGAACAACATCAAAAACATACGACGTGATCTGATTTTCAGGATTTTCCAAACGATAATAAGCGTCTTTTACATTTTCTCTGATCACTTGATACTGAACAGAAACTTTCATCTTTACGAAAACATTATCCAACGTTTTGGTATCGATGATGACATCCAATTGCTTTATTCTAAGGTTCAGACGTTTAGAGATTTGATCCAAAAACGGAATTTTTAAATGCAGACCGGCGTGGCTTACTTTCAAAAATTTACCTAATCTTTCTACCACAGCCGCTGATTCTTGTTTTACCGTATAAAAAGATGCGAATAATGTAATAAGTCCGAAAACGACCAGAATTCCTAAATATATCATATCTTAAGTTTATTATTGATGAGAAACAAATTTACGTCTTTAGATTGTCATTCCTATATCAATTCCATTTATTTTTTCAATAAACAGTTATAAAATTTCTTCAACAATATGTTGAAATTGAATCCGTCTGTAAATGATATATTTTATAAATCTGCTAATTCTGGCGAATACAATGTCGGTGAAACAAATAGCTACTTCCACAGAAAATTCATCAGCAAATATTTCAAACTACGCGCAGCTTTAAACTTCGGAAATCTAGAAAAATCTGTTTATAAAACCAAAGCAACTTGGCAATCGGAATAGCAGCACCTCCACTGTTTACCTAACCATCAAGGGTTTGTATCGTCTATCCAAAATTATTTTCTCACTATAAAACAGGCTATTAAAAAATTCAATTAGCGATTCAACCCCCTGGATCTATCCTGCGAAGAATGCTATAGTCTATATAAAACGTACCGAATGGAACAATACATGCTAAAAGAACCTTCCAAGTCGTTGCCCTGAATTTCCATCCCTCTTCCACACCGACGCGCAGAGTATTAAATATAAAAAGCAAAAACAATGCGCCGTGCACTGGACCGATAACCTTTACCAGCACAGGGTTGTCAAAGAAATGCTTCATCGGTACCGCTACAAATACAAGCACGAGCAGTGAAATACCCTCTATAAAAGCAAGCAATCTTAGCCTGCCGACGGATGTGACAAAATAGTGTTTCATGTTTAGAATGTTCTTAAGTAAGGTCTGTTTGAAAACGGTGAAAATGGCCATGGTATGGCAATGAAAATGATAAGCAACGCGACAGAAAACCACAGAAGCATGATCCTGAACTTATCGCGATCGGCAGTCGTACGCTTCGCTAAAGCCGAGCCGATTGTCAGTATCACAACCGAGGTTAACATCAGTATACTGTGGATCAACCCGAAAAAGGTCGTATCAAAATCCTGTAGTAATTCTAGTCCGGATGCCCAGTAGCCTTTGGCAACGGGACTATTGGTAAACAGTATGACTCCGAGCATCAGCTGGATATGCGCTACGGTTGCTGTCCAGTGCCTAACACTATCATCAGCTTTTGTAAACAGTTCGTTTTTGAAATAGCCTATCGAGGCACGGTAGATTGCGTAAAGTAAAAAGCCCAGCACAAGCCATCGGCTCCATGAGTGTACAAGTAATAATGTGGAGTGCATTGTGTTTATTTGTTTTTTCGTTTTGTTTCTATGAATGATTTTCTGGGATCGCTATCGTCCAAACTTGCGTAACTTATTTCCTAATTTCAAAGATACATTTAAAACATACTAGTTAGTATGTTTTAAATGTAAAAAAATCTATTGCTGTGACTACTACTAGGGAAGATTAAAATTTACTCGACAAATGATTTTCTAGTGCAGCTCGCAGCCTGTCGAAGTATGGCAAGCCGGAATTATTTCAGGCTCCGCAGATAGTTCTTAAGTTCTTTCAGATAAGGTAAATAGGCTGTTTTGCTGTTTGCAAGTTTTCCGAAATTTCTGATCCCCCAGTAACCAGAAATAATAAAAAGTGTTACTTGTTGAGATTCTACATCTGTACGAATTAACCCGCGTTCCTTCCCTCTTTCAAGAGCCGATATCGTGACTTTCACCCATTCATCGGTAAGCTCCTCGAGAACTTTTCTGAACTTACTATCCCAAGGAGTCATTTCCTGTGTAAAATTCGCTGCGGGACATCCATATTCGACTCTTAGGAATTTATCTTCAAGCAATAAATAATGAATCATGGCATAAATGCTTTCCACAGGATCTCTTCCGGACTGTAATGGCTCGATAATGCTTTCGTTTAACGTCGGCTTCAATATTTCGTTTATAATGGCTAGGCCCATCGCATCTTTAGATTTGAAATGGTAATAGAATGCGCCCTTAGTCACCTTCGTGGTAGCGATTATCTCGTCTACGCTAGTGTTTCGGTATCCCTTTGCATAGATTACTTCGAATGCCTTGCGCAGGATCATTAGCCGCGTTGTTTCTGCCTTTTTCATAATAAATATACTATATCTATACTGTGGTGTGAAATATACTGATAATTAGAAATTTTCCGCTCTTAATTTTTATTTCTTGCCATCGAGCTGCCGAATATAATCCAAAATCAGCCGGATCCCTTCATCATGAGGAACCGTCGTCCCTATCTTGGGCATGTGCAGTTCTCCCGAAATGCTGATCCTGCCGGCAATTTTTCCTTGCTTGAGCAGGATGCCAGTCTCATTCATGGGAGTTTCATACCTTAAGTCGAGTTGGGTGATCCCGCCTATACCGCCGGGACTGTGGCAATGGGCACAATTGATATCAAGGTAGGCCCGAGCCCTCCGCTCCAGCGGCTCTAAAAGGGTGCGGTAATCTGGCATTCGGTCAACTCCTGAAAACGATGCAATCTCAAGCCTGCCCCTCTGCCTGAGGTACGCTAGCTGGTTCACAGACTTCGCCCCTCGTTTTACTTCAATATTGAGATTCCTAAGTTTAGGACCGATTGGAAAGACACCGCTGCCCTGCCTATGGCATGCGATGCAATCCACTCTGGATGGGATTTTATAAGCGGTCTTCCTGCTGCTGCCCTTTTCATCCCAAAAAGTAATCGGAACAGTAGTGCCGGCTGTAAGCAGGTAAGCTTCGTCCTGCGAATCGTTCCATTTATAGGTAGCCGCATTCCACTGCGACTTGTTTTTAATCAACAGCCTCGTTTCCAAAATAAGTTTTCTCCCCTCGCCCACGCTTCTGGGATAGAAAAAAGTTTTGGCCAATATAGTGCCGTCTGGAAAATCGAGCAGTGCATTTCCACGCGCTACCATTTTTTTCCCCTTGGGAAGAACAACGAAGCGTTGTTTTTCGGCATAATCAGTAAATAGTGTCGATGAAATAGTTAGTAGATCGGCCTCCTTAATTGGAGTAAGATCGGCCATTTTACCCTGAAATAATCTGTACTGAGAAAGCTTCCGCTGGAATTCAAGATTATCTTCAATGCTCGAATTTACACCATTATCATTCAGTACGACCAAAAGCGCCGGTATGAAGATGATACCAAGCATTACGATATAGGCTTTTTTCATTATCCTGACTCAATTAATAGAATAGCGCAAATGTAAACTAAAACATACTAATTAGTATGTTTTAAATGTCAATTTTGTTTATTACTGTTTTATCAATTGCTACAATATTTGTCTGTCAAATATTTCGGACCTGAAATTTATACAGTAAAGCAATGAAGTGTTTTGACGATATTGCTGTTTTGATACCAATCGTTGTATACCAATTCAAGCGATTCTATTCTCATTTCACCAAATTCGGTCTTTCTGTGATCTTGCAATAAATTCGCAAATTTAGAAGGAGACTGTAGTTCCGTCCGAAAACGTACTGAAGTCATATGTGCAGTAGTCAGTCTATACCTCGAATCCATGCTCTGTTGCAGACTTGCGGATTTGAAATTATTTCTTAAACAGTCGCGCAGCATTTCAAGGCCGTCGCCCATCGGAAAACCCTGTATCATCACGGCCTCCCGAGACGCTGTTATCCCTTTAAACTTCAGCTTGGTCCTGGGAATTTCTTTGAGGCTTTGCGAAATAATATATTCATAATCTGGAATATGAATCTGACCCAGATCGAAACCTTCATAACAAGAGATTATCGAAAGTGCTGTAATGTGCAGATCAGAAATTGGCTGATAATACTGCTCTCCCTCAATATTTAGCATTTCGTCCTGAAACTCCCTAACAAGTACTTTAATCTCATCGGTAGGTCTTATCAATAAGGTCAGACCACGGCGCCTGTCTCCATTATCATCTATCTTCCGATCAATTTGAATCTCTCCTCTGCTAATCTGTCGAATAGACTGATTGAACAGACTGTCATAAAGTTGTGTCAGTTCCATAATATTTTCACAGAGTACCTGCTGTTGAGTCTCGTAAATTTAGGTCTTTGGCTTTAATAACCAAAGACTCCTGAGCATAAAAGTGTAAATTATATAGGGCTGACATGCATTGACATTAAGCAAAATTAAAAATACATATTTAAAGCACTAAGTTACGATTTAAATAAACCCGCTGCATTTAGCCACAAATTGCTCAAACTTGCGATCAGTATTTCGCATGATCGGTCCGTGACCAAAGCAGATGATGGCAGGGTTCAGTTTTGCTAATTTCTGTAGCGATTTGATATTGCGGTGTTGATCTGAAGTGAATATATTTGGCGGAAGACGCAGACCTGTTGCTGTTGTAAGCAAGTTCATATTTATCGCTACATCTCCGATTATAAGTACACCATCGCGTTCACGGAATAAAGAAATATGACCTGCCGAATGCCCCGGCGTCTCTATTACGCGAAAGTTTCCGATGCTATCGTTTTCAACGATTGTTCGGTCGACTTTATGTCCTTGACCTGCCCAATACTTTTGTTGAAGCTTTGCTATCCAGTGTTGCGGAGTCGGATAATCATTAGTTACCATACCTGTTTCAGTCCTAAAAACTTCGTTGGGGTGACAGAGTAAGGGTATTGCGAACTCAACACATATCTGATCGCTACAGCCCTGATGATCTGCGTGTGCGTGCGTCAGTATATGTTGATGAACAGCGGTTTTATGGAGAGCATTCTTTACAATAGTATACGAACTCCTTATTCCGGAGTCTACCAATACACCTTCGATAATATAGCAGTTAATACTGTTCCGCGGCATTAATGAAATGTGGAACACTTCGGGAGCAATTTGACGTAACATGTTTTTTTTACAAATTTACATCGCTCATCAGAACTGCATAAGGACATTTGTCCTATAATACGTTGGGTCTGTGTATTTGTCCCTTCACGCGTGTAAGCGATCGTTGTGTGACGCCCAGATACGATGCTAAATCCTGCATTGCTATGCGCTGAACGAGCATCGGTTCGTTAAAAAGGACATAACGGTATTTATCCACAGCTGATTTATTATTGTAATTCAGCAAATAACGTTCTTTTTGATAATATTCCTGCTCCATCATCAATTTTATAACTCCATTCCAAGCGGTCACCTGATCAAGCAGATACCGATAATCCGGATAGCTTATTCTATAGATTATGCTGTCTTCAATAGCCCTGATACTCCTTCTGGATTTTGTCTGTATTACAAATTCCGAAAACGAGGTGACAAATTCATTTTCAAACTTGAAGCAGGTTATATTTTCCTTTCCTTCTTTGTCGTTAGCATATGCTTTTACGGCACCTCTAGCGATAAATCCAATATAGCGGCAGAATTCATCCTCATGAATAAAAAAATCACCTTTTTTTAAGTGAATCGGTTTGAAAAATTGTGCAGAAAAGTGGATTTCCTCAGCTGATAATCCTCCTATTGAGAACAGGTAATTTTCAAATACATCGGTCATTTCCCAATCTTTAGTCCTTTTTTATTTTCTTTTTAGCCGTCTATGGGGTGCATACCAAATTCAGCATCCAAATTTAACAATTATTGTGTATCAAAAAAGCCGCGTCTGCTGCCTTTTTTAGTTCACTATAGCTATATCAAAAGTTCTTAGTAACCTCTGCCTTGTTTCCGTTTATAAACAACACTAAAATAAATTTCTCAAATAGGACTGATTTTATGCCCGTCACATATGATTAAAAAGAATATGAATGGATATCTGCTGATTTTAAATCTCCGAATTATTGCCGGGCGAACTTCTAAGAGATGATAAACAGCACATACCAAACTGGCCATCATGAGGCGATTGAACAATTTTTTTTGTTATCCCTAATCCTAAAACATTAACTGCTTGTTGTCAATCGACCATAGCAAAAACCAAGATAAGCAAATTATAGCTATCGATTTTGCGCATAAGTGTTTCCTCTAACTAGATATTGCCGGTCCTTCCACTCATTCGGACCACAAATATTAACTACATTTTGGTAACGCCTACCTGTAAATTCTCTTGTCTATCGTTGAATTCACCCATAAATTCACTACCCCAATTTTCCATCATATCAACAAGTGGTAAAAGAGATTCACCTACTTCAGTTAAAAAATATTCGACTTTAGGAGGAAGTACAGGATGAATTACTTTTCTTATAACGCCATACGCTTCTAACTCCTTTAGTTGTAAGCTCAAAACTCGTTTGCTTGCATTTGGATGATGTTTTGCTAATTCGCTGGGTCTACGCATTCCTTTATTGATAGAATCGATCAAACAGGGCTTCCACTTCCCTCCCATAATCTCAAGTGTAATACTGATACCACAGCTAAAATCTTTTGGTATTTTTTTCTCGTACATTGTCAATTTCTTTAACAAACCAAATCTAAGCATATTTCACATAAAGCGGTATAGGGACAATATTTTCACTATTGTAATATTTTTACCCATATTTTTTTCGGTATAGAAGGTCAGTACCTTTGACCACAGTTAATCATTAAAATAAAAAAATGGAATTATCGAATAGAGATAAAGCTGAAGCTATACAAAATAGCATTGAAACTGAAAGCTTGGCAGAGATCGGATTACTCAGCCCTACTTCTTATAAACAACACAATCCAAATGTGGCAACGGGCTTAAAATCAATTTTAGATTTACATGAGCAAATGCCGATGGATAAAGTTTACACAAATGTAATCCGCAAATTTCAAGATGGAGACTATGGTTTTGTTCATGTAGACTATTTTCTCTTTGAACCCACGGTTGCTTTCGATATACATCGCTTTGAAAATGGAATAAGTGTTGAACATTGGGATAATCTTCAATTCAATTCAAAAAACTTGAACAAAAGCGGCAGAACAATGACCGACGGAAAGACTAAAGCGAAAGATCATCATAAAACTGAGACTAATAAATCCATTGCACAGCAGTTTGTTCAAGACGTTCTTATCAACGGCCAAATAGATTTAGCCGCTAATTATTTTGAGGAAGACGAATTAATTCAACATAATCCAGAAATGGGAGATGGAGTAAAGGAGTTTTTAAATACGATGGAACAATGGAAAAGAGAAGGACAACCTCAAATTTATCATAAAATACATAAAGTACTCGGAGAGGGCAATTTTGTCCTGGTAATAAGTGAGGGTTCTTTCAAAAGAGAACATGTTGCCTTCTATGATCTCTATAGAATTGAGAAAGATAAAATTGTAGAACACTGGGACGTCATTGAACTCATACCTGAACCGGAAAAGCGAAAAAATGATAATGGAAAATTCTAAGAAAGTTAGACTTTATAAAATACTGAGTACCTTTTTAGTAGTTCTGCCTACAACTTTTGTGATGTCAGTTTTATCAAGTTTTACTGAAGATACTCCGTTTGAAAATAGAATTAGTGAACTCTTAAGATCATGGTCATTCTCTTTGCCTATTGTTTATTCTTGCGTATTACTCCTATTGCCACTTGCTAATAAAATAACAAGTAAGATTTTGGGTAAAAAGTAGATCTATAAAAATGTAGTGTTCCCAATAGTTTGTCTTTTGGGAGCACTATTTCATTTTTTTTTCTTACTATTCCTATCTATATTCATTAAATCTTACTTCAAAAAGTTCATGATTTTTTTCAAATTAATTTTCTTCTTGATGCATAGATTTGTTCACCTGCTTACGATTAGACAATCCAAATTCAATTAAGGCATTTAAGACGTCCGAAATTTCTTGGGACGTATGTAGCCAAAACGACTGTTTTTTAGTCAGAATGAAAACTCATTGCACACCCTCAATTATTTCCATTTATTCTCAATCTGGCGTTCAACTTTAGGAAAACGGTGCCATGACCCCATCAAGTCTGATATATCGCGGACCTGAACCACTTTACCCTACGGCATTATTGACGATATTCGATAGATCATATTTTTTAAGATGATAGTGTCATTACGCTCTAAAAGATTTGTCCATTCTTTCTCCAATTCCAAGATGATATTTTTTCTATTTTGTGAAAAGCCTGTTGCTGACAATACAAGCAGAGTACATTTATTATATCAGATCTCAACTTAACTATCGGATTGATGTGTAGTGTTTGTGACTGTCTTTTTATACTCATTGGGCGTGACACCAAATTCTTCTTTAAAATATTTTCTAAAATATTTGGGCTCATTGAACCCGACCAAAAATGCCACTTCACCAACATACATCTGACTTTTTTCAAGAAGCTCGGCAGCCCTCTTAAGTCTTATAAAGCGGATAAATTCGGACGGTGTTTTATTTGTCAAAGCAAGTATCTTTTTATAAAAATTGACTCTACTCATAGCCATCTCCCGACATAAATCTTCGACCAAAAAGTCAGTTCTTTCCAGATTAGTCTCAACTATCGTTATAGCTTTCTGCATAAACTTCTGATCCATCGAAATAATCTGGGGTTTAGTTGTTGAAATATCGGCTCTTGATCTGAATTTTTGCTGGAGTTGTTTCTGCCTCCTAGCAATGTTATTAAGCGTAACGCGGAGAATATCTATATTAAAGGGTTTTGAAATATAAGCATCAGCTCCGGCCTCCATGCCTTGATATTGATTTTCATCTGAGCATTTTGCAGTAAGTAAAATAACAGGTATATGAGATGTCCGTATATCTTGCTTGATTTTTCGACAAAATTCATAACCATCAACATTAGGCATCATGACATCACAAAGAACAATATCCGGAATATACTCAACAGCAAGGTCATAACCATATTGCCCGTCTCTAGCAGACAAAATTCTGTAATCACGGTTAAAAAGATCCTTTAGAAATAAACGAAAATCTTCGTTATCATCAATAATTAGCAGTGTATAAACGTCACGGTCTGCTTCTGTGATCGTTTTCTTATCTTTTTCGACGTTATTTTCTTCATATTTTTCAATTTCGTTACCCGAATAGATGACGTCTTGTTTGTTTTTACTATAGCCTTCTTTCGGCATCGGTAGATGGACCGTAAAGATTGTCCCTTTGCCTAGTTCGCTGTCGACCTCGATTGTGCCGGCATGCATCTTAACAAATTCACTTACAATATGAAGTCCAACACCTGTCCCTGTTATACCATGCGTATCATTGGACTCAATTCGAAAGAAACGATCAAAAATATGATCCAAATCTTCCTTTGCTATTCCAATTCCGGTATCAGAAACGGTGATACTGAGCTTCTTGTCAATTTGATGATCAATTACCATCTCGGATATATCAACCCTGACATCCACATGTCCTTTATTTTTTGTATACTTAAAGGCATTGGATATCAAATTTGATAACACCATATACATTTTATCTTTATCAAACGTCGTATCAATATATTGATGATTGGTCGTAAATGTTAATTTAATTGATTTTTCAGCTGCAATAGACAGAAATGACGTGCTGATCTCTTTGACAAATTCGACCATATTACCCGATGAAATATTTAGCCTTGCTTTATCTTGATCGAGTTTTCTAAAATCCAAGATATCGTTTACCATATTCAACAATTTCTGCGCGTTTTTGTACATCACTCCCAGTACCGTCTGCTGTTCAGGATAACTGGAGTCTTTCAGTAGCATTTCGAGTGGACTGATGATCAGCGACAACGGTGTCTTAAACTCATGACTGATATTGGTAAAAAACTTTAATTTTAACTGGTCAATTTCATGCAGCTTATGTGCTTCCAACATACGTGCATTTTGGTCAAGCTGGTCTTGTTTTCGTTTTAAACGATGTTTAATAAATAACCGAACCAACCATACAAAAACGATGATATAAATAACGATAGCCCACCAGGATAACCAAAAAGGTGGATTGACAATAATATGCATCTCAATGGGGTTCGGTGACCAGACATTATCCTCATTGCCAGCATAAACCTTGAGCACATAATGACCTGGATTAAGATTGGAATAGGAAGCAAATCCTGTGCTACGTGACGTTTCTATCCATTCTTTGTCAATCCCTTCCAATTTATATCTGTATCTATTTTTTTCGGGATGTATAAAATTGAATGCTGAAAAGCGAATTGTAAAGTTTGTTTCATTGTATTTCAGGACAATTTGGTCAAGATCGACAATCGAGCGGGGAAGTACCATGTGATCGTTTCTTTTATCACCCGGATTCATCAGTTCATTAGACAACAACAATTCGGTAAATCGTGCGCGCGGAATACTTTTGTTGACAGGAATTTTTCTTGGATAAAAACTCACGTAACCTTCGGTTGTCCCCATATATATTTTACCCGTTTTATCCGTATATACCGCATTGGGATTAAAAACCATTCCTGTCAGCCCGTCGCTTAAATCGAAGGCTGAAACTATAGTCTTATGTTTTCTTCCTTCATTGGGAACGTATTGTATTCGGTTGAGTCCATAGCTTGTACCTGCCCATATATGTCCATCCGAGTCCTCAGCTAATGAACGTACATCATCACTTGATAATCCATCTGCAATTGTCAATGTTTTACAGCTTCCGTTTTTACTGTCAAAGATTTTTATACCTCTTTTGGTAGCCAGCCAAGTACGCCCCTTGGAATCTTTCATAATCTGATAAACGGGTACACCGGAAGCTTTATCTTGAAAATTTGTATTTGAAAAATAGGGCGATATTGTTTGATCAGGGCCGATTTTATACACACCTATATCCGAACTAAAGCTAACCATTCCATCAGCTCCCTGGAAAGCTGAAAGCATGAAATTGGAACGTAACTTACTGTTTTCTCTATTAAAATTACTAAATACAGTGCGGCTAGGATCTAGTCGATCTATTCCTCCCCCTAACGTCGCAATCCATAAATTATGATTCGAATCTTCCGTTAAACCATATACACTGAAATTGGACAGGCTATTTTTATTTTTCTCCTCAACATTAAACCGCTTAAATTTTTGGTCGTCATAAACGTTCAAACCACCCATAAAAGTACCTACCCATATTTTTTTTGTGTTGTCTTCAAAAAGACTAGTCACTATATCTGAAGATAGGCTTGTAACATCGCCACGTTTATTTTTAAAAAATTGGCTTTCTCCGGTGTGCTCATTAAATTTGATAAGTCCTTTACCATTGGTCCCTAACCAAAGATTATCCTCTTTGTCCTTAATGATGCTGCTGCAATCAAAAATATCAGCCCTACTATAAGAACTACTTACTATCCGTGTACTTGGAAACTTGAACATATCCGGATGATAATAAGAAACACCGTTTTTATAAGTTCCTGCCCAAACGATTCCATGAGGATCGCAATACAAACTTACAATAGAATTTTGACCAAGTGAAAAATTATTATACTCTTCGTGCTGTACTACCCTGACGGTGTTTTTTTCTTTGTCAATGATATTAATGCCGCCATGATCGGTTGCAATCCATACCAATCCCTTATGATCCGATATGATTCCGCGGACAAAAGAATTGGAGAGAGCCGGTTTGCTGTCAATATCGAACTGCTTCCATTGATCGTTTTTTTCATTATAGCAAATTGCGCCCTTATTATTGAGCCCCGGATATATCCAGATCATATTATCGGAATCTATAAAGATGCTCTTTGGAATTAGCGAAGTTATCGGTGTACTCTTCAAATAATTTTTCCGTAAATCGACTTTTCCCGTGCGGGTATTTAAACGCTCCAACACCCCTTCTTTATGGAGTATCCACACATATTCGCCTTTTATGGCGATCTCCACAATCTCGGAAGGGAATATGGTCATTGGATCGTTTAACGGCTTAAAAGCAATCAATTTCTTTGTTTTAGGTTGGTATTTAAATACACCTTTTTGTGAATAGGCGACAATAAAGTTTTTAAATTGATCTACCTGAATTGAAATCGGATTTGATGGTAGACCCATTTGTTCAAGAATTGAATCCGTATTGTTGACAAAAACTTCTTTACGCCAGTCAAACATGACATATTTATTGCCCAACATCCATAGGTTCCCTTTATCATCTTCAACAATTTTTTTCATCGCATCATAATGGGTACCTAAAATCGCATCGCTACTTCGGTTAAAGACCTTTATTCGCTCACCGTCATATCTGTTTAGACCGGTATTTGTTGTAAACCAAACAAAACCTCTACAATCTTTATATATAGCAACAACCTCGTTTCCAGCAATTCCATTACGTGTATCTAAATGTGCAAAATTAAACTCTTGCCCGTAGCTGGCTATAGCCAAAAAAAATAAAAATATAAAGGATAGTCGCTTCATTGGTTATTATTTTCAAGAACTGAGTGTTAAAATACTGAATTTATCAACGTATTACACTATATGGAATAATTTTATACCCTAGACTGAAACATTTAGGCACCTTCCGTAAAGTATACGAGCTTATATTTAGCCATATTGAGTCCAAAAAATCCATAACATGGCTCAATTTATTGCGAAAAATGCTACTACCCGCTGCAAAAGCAAAAGACTTCTTTATTGAATTGGATATTGCTCCTTACATGCCTAAACATCTTTTGAAAGAAAATACTTATTTAACTGACGATTCTTAACATTTCATCCTCTTATCTGTAACATACTATCCCTATCAATACAAATCCTTGTTCCTAATTTTAACCATCCCCTTCTCGGGAAAATAACCAATAACTAAATTATAAACTTAAATTAACCATGAAATCGAAAAACGGATCACAAAAGTTTTTTTGGCCCAAACTTAGGGACTGGGTGTATGTAATGTTAACGGTGTTCCTCGTCCTTTTTTGGAATACTTCGCCGGCACAGACAACAAAAATTAACATTTCAGGACTGATCACCAATAGCTCCACCGGAGCGGCATTGAGTAATGTGTCAGTAAAATTAAAAGGGACAAAAACAGCAACTTATTCTGATGAGAACGGCAAATATACCATTGCCGCCACTAATGGTGCTATCCTTGTCTTCGTGCATCTGGGATTCAACACACAAGAAGTAAAAGTAACCGGAAGTCAGGTAAATATACAATTGACAGAGCATATAAGCGCAATGGATGAGGCTATTGTGGTCGGATATGGAAAAATGAAACGAAGTGACCTAACTGGGTCTGTCGTTTCTGTAACAGCCGATGATATAAGCAAGTCGGTAAGCACGTCCTTGGACCAAGCATTGCAAGGACGTGCAGCAGGTGTTTCCGTGACGCAAAATTCCGGAGCACCAGGTGGGGGAATCTCGGTTAGCATTCGCGGTACCAATTCGTTCAGTGGAAATGAACCCCTGTATGTTATAGATGGAATACCAATAGATGGTAATACACGAGATAATTCTAGTGCACTCTCATCAATAAATCCATCGGATATCGTATCTATGGAAATATTAAAAGATGCTTCAGCTGCTGCAATATATGGGACAAGGGCAGCAAATGGCGTTGTCTTAATATCTACAAAGCGTGGCCAAGCCGGAAAAACCAAATTGGGGTACGAAGGATATGTCGGTTTCCAACAACTGCCAAATATGTTAGACGTCCTCAATCTCCGTGAATACGCGGTCTATCAAAATCTTCGAAGTAAAGTCATAGGGTTCGGTGATAGGGAGGAATTTAAAGATCCATCTCTATTGGGTGAAGGTACAAATTGGCAAAAGGAAATCTTTCGAACTTCATTGATGCATAACCATCAATTGAACATTTCTGGTGGAACCGAGCAAAATAAATTTGCAATTGCTGGCGGATATCTTGATCAACAGGGCATCGCACAAGGATCAAGTTTTGAACGCTACTCCCTAAGGATGAACTTTGACTCGAAAATCAACAATTGGTTAACAGTCGGGATCAATGCCTATACCGCGAAAACAAAAAATATGAACACCATCGACAATGGTGGAATAATTTCTTTGGCTATCAGGCAGCTACCAGAAGTACCTGCAAAAAATCCAGACGGTTCCTGGGGGACACAACAGGAAAATATGTATGGCACTTATTTCGCAAACCCTTTAGAAGAAGCACTTACACGCGAAAATTATGCAAAAGGTACACAAATCAGTATAAACGCCTATACAGATATTTCTCCCATCAAAGATCTAGTGCTCCGAATTGAAGGTAATGGTAATTATAATTACTCCAATTCTTATCAATTCACCCCGGCCTATGATTATGGAAATTTTAAACAGCAATCGGCAGGAGCAAGATTCGCCAGTAATGGTTCCTTTACCAACCTAAAGTCGTACCTCACCTACAATAAATATGTTGAAAAACACAACCTGTCCATCATGGTTGGGCATGAGGCACAGGAAAATAGATGGGAATCATTATCCGGTAGTCGTACAAATTACTTCTTAAATTCTGTCCATGAATTGGATGCCGGAGATTCAAAAACTGCCAAAAACGGAAGTTCGAGAAGCACCGGAGCTATCGAGTCTTATTTCGGTCGCTTCAATTATGGATTTGACGACCGCTATTTACTGACTGCAACCTTTCGCAGGGACGGATCGGACAAATTTGGCATCAACAATCGTTGGGGGACATTTCCTTCTCTTGCTGCAGCGTGGAAGATTAAAAATGAATCTTTCTTAAAGGAAAACCCTGCAATTGAAAATTTAAAACTACGGCTGGGTTGGGGCCTTGTCGGAAATCAGTCGGCGGGTTCATATGCATATGGCGTAACAATGGCGTCAGCAGCATCCATTTGGGGAACGGGATTCTACCCTAGCAATTTTGCCAATCCTGACCTGAAATGGGAAAAAACCAATGCCTACAATATAGGTCTTGACCTGAGCTTATTTAAAAATAGAATCGAACTTACGACCGAAGTTTACTTAAAGAAAATCGACAATCTTTTGATGCAGGCGGTATTGCCCGACTATATCAGTGGTTTAATCTCAGCTCCATGGGTAAATGCTGGTTCGATGACCAACAAAGGAGTTGAATTAACATTAAACACTATAAACGTCAATAAAAGCGGGCTTTTCTGGAAATCTGGTTTGACATTTTCCATGAATAGAAACCGTGTGACACACTTATATACAGATGCTGCGGCTATTCAAGGAAAAATAGGTGCAGAAACATTCACGTTTACTAAAGTAGGAAATCCTGTGGGCCAATTTTATGGATATAATGTTATTGGCATGTTTCATAATGAAAGTGATTTTTATCTGAAGGATAATCAAAATAATGTGGTGTTGGATCAGGATGGAAATAAAGTCCCTATCGCTCTCCCAAAAGATAAAAGCATAGGTGTAAACGGAATTTGGGTCGGAGATTTTATCTTCGAAGACAAAAACAAAGACGGTAAAATAGATGAACAAGACCGGGATTTTATAGGCAATCCGGATCCTAAGTTCATCGTAGGCCTGAACAATTACTTTTCCTACAAGGGATTTGACTTGAATATCTTTCTTAACGCAGTGTATGGGAACAAAATATATAATCAACTGCGCAAAGATTTTACAAATCCAATGAATAATTCGGGTATGCTCAAAGAAACAACAGGAATTGCCCTCATCGAAACTATAGACCCAGCTGGTTCGGACCAGGATATTTCAAATGTACGAGTTTCTAATCCTGATGCGAACATTCAACGTATAACGGTCAGTGATGCAAATGATAATAGCCGGATGAGCAATAGATTTATCGAAGATGGTTCCTATCTGCGCTTGAAAAATATCTCTCTGGGGTATACCTTCTCACAAAACTTCTTAAAAAAATATCAAATTGAAAACCTAAGGTTATACGTGAATGTTCAAAATCTTTTCACTTGGACAAAATATACGGGCTATGATCCGGAAATAGGATCCTACAATCAAAATGTCTTATTAAGGGGAATAGATTATGCAAGATATCCATCACAACGCATCTATACTTTCGGTTTAAACTTCATGTTTTAATATTAAACACTTGAATTATGAAAAAGCTATTCTTTGTAGCCTCATTGACGGCTATTGTTGTTCTACATTCCTGTAATAAGAGCTTTCTTGAACGAGAACCTGAAGGGGCATATGTGGACGCGACCTTCTATACCTCTCCCGAAGCACTAAAAGCAGCGACAGCCCCACTCTATAATCGGGCTTGGTTTGACTATAATAAACGACCGGCTGTAGCCATTGGAAGTTTAAGAGCAAACGATGGATATAATCCTTACATGAATCCATCTTATACTTTATTCACGGTAACATCACTGGATGATGGACTTTCAGACTCGTGGAAATCATTTTATGGCGTTGTAACGATGTCGAATGCCATTATCGACGCTGTTAAAAACAAAGCGATTAATGTCACTGAAATCCAGAAAAACATAGCTATCGCAGAAGCGCGACTCATGCGTGGAATCGCTTACTTTTATCTCTTGCGCACTTGGGGTCCTGTTATATTGATCGAAAACAATGATGCCGTGATAAAAAATCCATTGCAACCAAGGCATCGAGAAGAAGATATTTTTCGGTTTATCATAGATGATCTCAGCTTTGCCGTTCAAAACCTTCCAGACAAAGCTGATAAAGGCCGTGCAACAAGCTGGGGCGCCAAAGGCATGCTCGCCAAGGTATACCTCTCCCGCGCCGGTTGGAAAACAGGGGGTACCCGAAATGAAGCCGATCTTGCCAAAGCAAAAGAATACGCACAGGATGTCTGCGTAAACAGTGGATTGGAACTATATCCCAAATATGAGGATCTATTCAAATACAAACATAATAATAATCCCGAATCGCTTATAGCCATGCAATGGGTACCACTTGGCGACTGGGGTGTTTGTAATACGCTTTTAGCGGACTTAGCATTTTCATCCGATGTAACGGGCGGTATTAATGTCTGGGGCGGAGGATTAAATGGAACAATAGATATACTCAAGCAATATGAGCGCGCTGATACACTCCGGAGAAATGCAACCTATTTTACCCAGCACTCCTTCTATCCATATATTGCCATTGATAAAGGTGGATATTCATATAGCAATGCGGGAGCATCCATAAAAAAAGGGGTAATCGGTGGCCCAAACGATGATAATGACGGTTTTGTACAGTCCATGAGTTCGCCACTCAACACCTACATTTTACGTTTAGCAGATGTATACTTAACCTATGCTGAAGCTAGTCTGGGAAATAATACTACACTTAGCGGCGGTGAAGCATTAACCTATTTTAACAAGGTGAGAGACCGGGCTAAGATCGGAAGAAAATCGTCAATCACATTAGACGATGTCATCAGAGAACGGCGCATCGAATTTGCAATGGAGTATACAAATTGGTACGATATGGTCAGTTGGTATTGCTACAAGCCGGAGAAAATGCTCAAATACTTTAATGATCAGCAACGAGGCTGGTCAACGGCCTCTATTACCAAGGATGACGATGGTAATCTTATTTTTGAAGAACCTACTGCACCAGCAGTACCTGTTGTAGTAACAGCAAACAATATCTTCTTTCCGTATCCTGAAAATGATCTCATACAGAATCCGAGGTTAAAAGAAGAACCGAAAGCTTATCCATTTAATAATCAATAAAGAATTATGAAAGCAATATACGGTAAAAATCGCTTTATATTATTTGTGTTCATAGCAATTATTATGCTGTCTGCAATATCTTGTAGTCGCAATAATGACATGACAATGAGCCCCGAGATAACCTATGTGCGATTGACAGACCCTGAAAAAACTGATAGCACCTTTATAGGCGCATTTCCGGGCACAATGGTTGCTGTTATCGGAAAAAATCTAGATGGTATACAAAAAATTTATATTAATGACCAACAGATCGGATTTAATGCGAACTACTGCACATCTACAAGTGCCATTATTTCCATCCCCACGGATCTATTGTTGACCGGTACCCATCCGGATCTCCCTAATGAGATTCGGATCGAAACGAACCATGGCGAAGCGAGATTCAATTTCCATATCTACTCGCCTGCACCCCAGATCACCCGGATTGAATTAAATTATCCAGCCAAACCTGGCGAAAAACTCAGTATATACGGATTGAATTTTTACGAAGTAAAAAAAATAACATTCGAGAGCACAACGGGCGGTAGCGTATCAGCTACTGAATATGAAATCAATAAGGACTATGATAAAATCGAATTAAAGATTCCATCAGGTATTCAAGATGGCCGTCTGGCGGTCTACTGTATAACAGATTCGGTTAGCATAGCCTTCACAACAAATGTTTCTCCGCCGACAATAAAATCATGGAGCAGCGATATGCCTATTATTGGCGATCAGGCATTTGTTACCGGTAACAACTTCATCAATGTGGCCAAACTAAATATCAATGGAGAATTTGATATCCAACGTGAAGATCTAGTGGTGGCAAAGAGTAAAGATACTATTTATTATCGGTTGCCCAAAGCTCCAACAAAATCCGGGACAATTACAATTTATGCCGCAGGTGGACAATCTACGTCTCCCCTACCATTCTACCCAATTCAAAATCTCGTTTTAGATTGGGACGAAATTGGCAGCTATGATTGGGGGGACAACAATATGCCTGTAATTGCAGACGGCTCCAAGTCACCTTTCTTTACCACTGGAACCGCTTACCGCATTTTCGGTACACCAGGAGCATGGCAATATTGGTGGGGAAACCTCTCCAACAAAGGTGTCTATCCGACCGTAAATGCAATACCCGCAAGTACACCTGTTGGTAGTCTTGTACTGCGCTTTGAATGCTATTTAAGTGAACCGCTTTCAACAGCAACTTTTGACATACAGCTCAAAGGAAACTGGGATAAAATGGCGTCAGATTATGTGCCCCGCGATAGAAACACGAACAAAACAAGCATTGGAAAATGGATGACATGCGACATTTTACTCAATAGGTTTACAACGGTCTCAGACTATGGAAGCTTTGCCGCCATAGCCAACTCCGAACTGGGTATTTTCACGAAAAATAAAGCTGATAACGCCACTACAAAGGTGGACATCTATTTCGACAATTTTAGAATTATAGACACAAGCAAAAACTAAACACATATAAAACAAATAAGCATTTAACACTAGGCCGGATACACGAAAATCGTCAACGCCGGCCTTTAGTAACCAATCATCTTTCATACACACACACATGAAATTTAAAAAGTCAATTTACGTCATTATCTCCTCCCTATTTTCCATTACCTTTCATTATGTCATTGCACAAACTAGCTTTTCAAATCCGATTATCAGGGGGTTCAATCCGGATCCAAGTATCTGTCGTGTAGACGATGACTATTACCTAGTGACATCATCCTTTGAATATTTTCCGGGCCTACCGATTTATCACAGTAAGGATCTTGTCAACTGGGAGCAGATAGGTCACTGTCTCACCCGGGATGAACAACTCCCTTTGGAAAAAGCATATGCTTCGGGAGGTTTGTATGCGCCCTCGATCCGCTATCGCGATGGACTTTTCTATGTGATCTGCACCAATGTATCATCAGGCGGGAATTTCTATTGCACGGCGACAAATCCCAGCGGCCCTTGGAGTGATCCAATCCATGTGGCCATCGAGAGTATCGATCCTGATATATTTTGGGACGAGGACGGTAAAACCTATTTTGTCACGCAGGGAAATGAAGGAATTCGGGTGACGGAGATTGATATCAAAACCGGAAAGGTTATTGGCCCAGAGCACTTGGTCTGGGGCGGTATCGGTGGTCGTTTTCCAGAAGCTCCGCATATTTATAAAAAAGATGGATTCTATTACCTGCTTTTGGGCGAAGGTGGTACAGAATACATGCACAGTGCTACAATTGGCAGAAGCAAAAATATCCTTGGTCCTTATGAATCTAGCCCACTCAATCCCATACTGACCCATGCCAATAGAATTGGTCAGGCAAACCCTATTCAAGGTGTGGGGCATGCAGATTTAGTTCAGGCCAAAGATGGTAGCTGGTGGCTGGTCTGTCTTGGTTTTAGAGTTACACAGCCCTACAGTTATTACCATATCCTAGGTCGCGAAACATTTCTTGCTCCTGTGGACTGGCCTCAGGGCGGATGGCCACAGGTCAATGGCAATGGAACAATCAGTCTGGATATGAAAACACCTACTTTGCCGCTCAAGCCATTCAGCAAACCCGCTACCCGAAGCGATTTTGATACAGAACAACTTGATCTTGAATGGCAATATTTAAGAAATCCGGTGCGGGACAATTATTCCCTATCCGAAAAAAAGGGATGGCTCAGGATAATGGCTACTCCAAATACGCTGAACGATGCCAAACCGATCTCAGCTATCCTAAGAAGACAAACGGAACACAATTTTACGGTTAGTACACTACTGCAATTTGAATCTTCAAAAGACAATGAAGAAGCTGGAATAACATTAATCCAAAACAACAACCATCATTATGACCTATTGATCAAAAAACACAAAAAACAGAATATCATTCAATTACGCGTAAAAGTAGGATCACTGAGCTACATCGCCACCGAAAAAATAGTGCAGGGAAATCAACAAAAATTAAAAATAGAAGGAACTCCACAACATTATATCTTTTCTGTAGCAAATCCCGACAGTGAAAATTACAGCGAAATCGGGAAACTGGACACGCGCTATCTTGCAACCGAAGTTGCTGGCGGTTTTACCGGCGTAATGATAGGGCTTTACAGCACCTCCAATGGTGTTCCGAGTAATGCAAAAGTATTTTTTGACTGGTTCGACTATAAAACACGATAAAATATGAATCTAAAACATCTCCCAATTTTCATTGCTTTTTTCTTACATGCGTTTCTATTAAAAGCCGAGCTTAGGCTTCCCGCTATATTTGGCGACAACATGATCCTACAACGGGACAGTCCCATAAACTTATGGGGATGGGCCGAAAAAAATGAAACGATCCATGTCCAGTTTATGCAGCAAAACCTCAAGGCAAAGGCAGATAAAAATGGTCAATGGAACCTCACCTTAGCCCCTACTTCACACGGAGGGCCGTATCGTTTGGAAATAAAAGGCCGTCAGGAACAGATCCTATTAAAAAATATCTTGGTCGGTGAGGTATGGCTTGCTTCTGGTCAATCTAACATGGAATGGATCGTAAAAAATTCCAATAATGCCACCGGCGAAATCAGCCAGGCAAATTATCCGAACATTCGGGCATTCAATGTAGAGAAGAATATGAGTGATGTGCCAAAAAAAGATCTTAACGGGAAATGGGAAATATGCTCCCCTGCCACCGTAGGCGATTTTTCAGCTGTAGGATACTTCTTTGCCCTTAAGCTCTATCAGGAACTAGGTATACCCGTCGGAATAATCAATTCTTCCTGGGGTGGTACCGGTGTCGAGACCTGGACTAGTGGAAACAGCTTTAATAAACTGCCCGCACACTTCAACGAACCCTACAAACAGACTTTCACAAGCGATCTAAAGAGTTTTATGAGCGAAAACGAATTGAAGAAACAGGCCTATCAACAGGCTTTAGCGAAAGACCCGGGGATAGCCGAGAAATGGTACGAAAACAATTCGGACTTACCAACATGGGGGAAAATGAATCTCCCACAATTATGGGAACCTAAATTGGATAATATTGACGGCATTGTTTGGTTCAAACGCAGCATCTATCTTCCAAAGGGTAGCGCCAGCAAGTCAGCATCTATCCATCTTGGGACCATTGATGACGATGATGTCTGTTGGATCAACGGCGTAAAAGTAGGTGAAACAAAAGGATATACCATTCCTAGGAGCTACAATATCCCAAAAACTGTTTTAAAAGATGGTGAAAATATAATTACTGTAAAAATTATGGATACCGGCGGCGGCGGCGGATTTTACGGAAACCCTGCCCAGCTATATCTCGAAGTTGAAGGCGAGAAATTCCCCCTTAATGGTGAATGGGATTATAAAGAGGCCGTCACAACTAAGCAGTATGGTTATAAAGAAGTTTCACCTAATATGTTTCATTCATTGCTCTTTAATGCGATGATCAATCCGATGATTCCTTATACCATTCGAGGTGTCATCTGGTATCAGGGAGAAAATAATTCCGGCCGAGCCTATGATTATCGCACCCTCTTTCCCAATCTAATACAAGATTGGCGATCACACTGGAAAATTGAATTTCCTTTTTATTGGGTTCAATTAGCAAATTATATGGCCAAAGAAAAAACTCCAGAGGACAGCGACTGGGCAAAATTGAGAGATGCGCAAACACGGACCCTCCGTCTTGCACATACAGGCCAAGCTGTAATCACTGATATAGGCGAAGCAGATGATATCCATCCACGAAACAAACAAGAAGTCGGTCGACGGCTCGCTCTAATTGCATTGGCAAAAGATTACGGTAAAAAAGACCTTATCTATTCTGGACCAACATTCAAATCTCTAGTGAAGCAGGGCAATAAACTGGTTATTTCTTTTGACTCTACCGGAGGAGGACTCGTGGTTAATAACAAATACGGTTACGTAGAAGGTTTTGCCATTGCTGGGGCAGATAAAAAATTTGTATGGGCCAAGGCTCATATACAAGGCAATAAAATAATTGTCTTCGCTGATCAGATTGTAAATCCTGAATTTGTTCGCTATGCATGGAGTGATAACCCAGATGTCAATTTATTCAATAGGGAAGGTTTACCCGCTGTGCCTTTCAGTAATGAGTAATTAAAACGTAAGACCATAAGTTGCATGATTCAATCAAAAAATAAATATGAAAATTAATCCAATGAAAAAATTATTGAGTTACATCATCATGCTGTTGATACTTCCAGCATGCTCGAATAAAGAAATTAAGGCCAATACAGAGCTGCCTACACCTGACAAGAAAGAAGAGCCAAAATCTGCTTACAGTAAATTCGCGATACGCGAAAACTTCAGTACCAACCAATTAGTTGATGAAATGGGTTTGGGGATCAACTTAGGCAATGCCTTAGATGCGACAGGTAATTGGATCAACCCAAGCAGTATCTCAAATTACGAAACGGCATGGGGTAGCCCTATCATTACAAAACAAATGATTGAAGGATATGCCAAAGCAGGTTATTCCTCACTGCGAATTCCGGTTACCTGGAGTAATATGATGATAAACGAGGAAAATTACAGAATACATCCGGATTTGCTGAATAGAGTCGAATCGATCTTAAATTGGACACTTGATTGCGGCATGGTTGCTATTATAAACGTACACCATGAAAATGAATGGGTGAAGAAAGTCCCAACAGACAATGAAGCTAAGAAAAAGTTTACTTCGATCTGGGAACAACTCTGTAACCGTTTTGAGAAATATGGTGATCACTTGATCTTTGAACCCATGAATGAAATCGGCTATGATGAGATATGGACTCCTTGGAAAGGAGGACAGATCGAAAAAGCTAAAGCATTCGGCTATGTAAATGAACTTAATCAACTTTTTGTCGACATCGTCAGGAGATCTGGTGGTAACAATGCAAAACGCCATCTTTTAGTAGAAATTTACAATACTGGTCTGGAGTATGCTTTTGACCCACTCACCAGAATTCCTACCGATCCGGCAAAACATCTTGCGTTAACCGTACATTACTATACTCCGCCTTTATTTGCCATATTAGGCAATGGCGAAGATGCAGGATGGGGAGTTGGTGTTCCATCTTGGGGAACAACACAAGAATTTAAGGAACTTAACGACAATATGGATCTGTTGAAAAAAAATTGTGTTGATAAAGGGATACCGGTCGTCATTGGCGAATATGCATGTTCATCACTTAATAGAACGCAGGAAGTGGTGAGACTATTTAACGTTTCTGTTACCGAAGCGATCTATTCTCGTGGCATGTGTCCGATGCTCTGGGATGTTCAGGGTGCCGGGCAATATGATCGGACAACCAGTACATTTAAAGATCCCATCTTTTTGGAACAAATGATGGCAATACCTACTAAATACCCACGCAATAAAAAGTAAAGTTTGCCATTCGCAACTTATGGATCGCGCACAACAATGAGCTTTTGAATACATTGACCCAAAGAGACGTACAATGTGCGTCTCTAACTTTTACATAAACAAATACAAAAACCAATGACACCAAAAAATATTTTTCTCCTCTGCTTGATGTTCTTCGCAGTCCTTCCTCTGGAGGCACAATATAAGTTTGATAGCCCCCTTTACGGTGCGGCCTACTATCACGAGTATATGCCGAGCGAGCGACTGGAGGAAGATATCCGTTTAATGAAAAATGCAGGGCTCAACGTCATACGTATAGGCGAATCTGCCTGGGGTCTTTTTGAACCACAGGAAGGCGTATTTGAATTTGAATGGATGGACCGGATTATCAACAAAATGCATCAGGCAGGTATTAAAATGATACTGGGAACACCTACTTATTCCATTCCCGCATGGCTTGCCCACTCACATCCCGAGGTATTGGCAGAATATCAGCGCGGCAATAAAGCTTATTATGGGATCAGGCAGAATATAGATTTTACCAATCCCACTTTTAAATATTACAGTGAGCGTATCATCCGTAAGTTAATGGAAAGATATGCAAAACATCCCGGGGTCATTGGCTATCAGGTAGACAATGAAACAGAAGCACGTGGTGTAAACAACCCTGATTATTTTATCGGATTCCGCAATTACATTAAGGATCGCTTTAACAACGACCTTGATTCACTCAACAAAGCTTGGGGGATGAACTACTGGGGAATGAATATTCGTACTTGGGAAGAATTCTATACCCGCGATGGTGTCACCAATCCCTCCTATAAAAACGAATGGGAACGGTACAATCGCAAACAGGTCGCTGACTTTCTCAACTGGCAATGCGACATTGTCAATGAATATAGACGCAAGGACCAGTTTGTAACACATTGCTTCATGCCTGATTTTCATAATATAGACCAGGTGGAAAGTTTCCGCCAGATGCAATACCCTGCTATCAATATTTACCATGACGTACAGGATAAACAAGATGGCCAGCGCATAGCTTACGCGGGTGATTTTGTACGCACTGTCGGCAAAAATAATTACATCGTTATGGAAACCAACGCCCAGGGCATAGGTTGGGACGCCCGTACCCAATTTCCTCCCTACGACAGACAGTTACGGCAAAACGTGTATGCCCATTATGCCTCAGGTGCCAATATGGTGGAATACTGGCATTGGTCTACCCTACATTATGGCCAGGAAACCTATTGGCGCGGCGTATTGGGACACGATCTGCAGCCGAATCGAATATACCATGAGTTTAAAACTACAGCAGAAGAGTTGGCAAGAATCGGGGATCATATTATCGACTTGAAAAAGAAAAATAAAGTAGCAATCTTGTATAGCCACGATTCATACCACGCACTGAACTTTATGCCTTATACCTACAAAAGCAATTATCCCATCGACATGGTGCACAAGTCGCTCTACTTTCAAAATATCGAAGCCGATATTATCCCATGCGATAAAATTTACGATTTTAGCGGCTATGCCATGTTAGTTATACCTCCGCTTTATGTCGCTACGGATGGACTGCTTCAGGCGATTGATAAATTTGTAAAAGACGGTGGCCATGTCGTCATGATGCACAAAAGCGGCTATTGCAACGAGCACTCGGCTGTTAGGGTCACAGCCGCGCCCGGGCCATTACGGAAAGCCTGTGGATTCTACTATCAAGAGTTCTCCACAATCGGCGAAATGCACTTGAAAGATAATCCTTTTCAATTGACCAACAGGAATCAAATAGGCGACTGGTATGAATTTTTGATACCAGAGACGGCCAAACCCTTGGCCTATGCCGAACACCCCTTCTTTGGAAAGTGGCCCGTGATCACAGAAAATACATACGGCAAAGGAAAGCTAACCTATATCGGAACCTATCCTTCACAGGAATTGCTCAATGCGATCATCCGAGAAACTGCTAAGGCAGCCAAGGTTGCCGCCGTCGACAGCTACACTTTCCCAATCATTCAGCGTTCGGGAACGAATAAATGGGGCAAGGCGATACATTACCTATTTAATTATAGTGCCGAACCAAAACAGATTACATATACAGGTGCTCCAGCGAAAGAACTTATTTCGGGCAATGTGGCGCAAGCAAATCAACAGATCCTATTGGGCCCTTGGGACGTATCCATCCTGGAAGAAAAGTAATTCACATATCCTTATCAACATATCATGAGAGCATTTATTATCTTTCTATTTCTCGCAATATCGTCTAGCCTTTCGGCGCAGACTTACACACTAAAATCGCCTGATGGAAAAATTTGTTTGGACATTGACCTATCCGATGGGCTCTCCTACTCCGTATCCTACAGGAACAGACAAATGATACACCCTTCGCCACTGGGTTTTGAACTACAAGATGAACCTGCCATGCATAGAGGCTTTACCTTGCTAAGCACGCCTCAAACCAGCAGTCAGCACGATTCTTGGACACCCGTCGTGAAGAATAAACACGCCCATATAGACGTGCAGTGGAACGAAACTCATATTGCCCTGATCGAAAAGGAAGGCGAGAAACGGCGGATGGACCTCTTCTTTCGGGCGTATAACAATGGGATAGCCTTTCGCTATCAATTGTACAGCAGTCCAAAAATAGGCAGTAGAGCCATCAGACGGGAGATGACCGGGTTTTCAGTCGCTGATCAGGCTCACGCTTGGGCAGCAACATATAAGCCACGTTACACCTCTAGCCAGGAAAGCGAATTCAATAAAGTTCCCTTGACAGGATTCAGCGATCAGACCCTAACTGGACTTCCTTTATTAATCGAAATAGACAAGGAGAACTATTTGGCCATCACCGAAGCGAACATAGACAATTATCCCGGATTTTATATCGGTAGCAGCTCCGCTGATATTACAGGGCAGGCAATGCTCACAACCAAACTTTCCCCTTTGCCGAATGAAAAAGAAGAGGGTATTAAAGCGCGTTTCTCAGACAAAATATATACCCCTTGGCGTGTTGTGATGATAGGTAACAATCCCGGACACTTCATCGAATCCGAGATTGTACAGTCTCTCAACCCAGCATGCGCGATCGAAGACCCCACATGGATAAAACCGGGACTTTGCGCATGGGACCACTGGTGGAGCGGAGAAGTGAAAATGGAGACTGCTGTTGTCAAAGAATATATTGACTTTGCCGCTGCTCAAGGATGGCCCTATATGCTAATAGACTGGCAGTGGTATGGACCGTTCAACCAAGCTCAAGCCGATATTACCAAACCGGCATCCCAAATCAATATGCCTGAAATACTCGATTATGCCCGAAAGAAAGATGTACGGATTTGGCTTTGGCTGTACAGCACCGATGCCAACCGCAACAATGCTTTTGAAGAAGCCTTTGCCCTATATGAACGTTGGGGAATCGCTGGCGTAAAAATAGACTTTATGGACCGCGATGATCAGGAGATGGTGAACTGGTACCATAAAGTGATCAAAAAAGCAGCCGAGCACCGACTGATGGTCAACTTCCATGGTGCCTACAAACCTGATGGCATCGAACGTACCTACCCCAATATGATCACGCGTGAAGGTGTACTGGGTGAAGAGTACGCCAAATTTTCTGACCGCATCATTCCTACGCATAACGTTACTTTACCTTTTACGCGCATGCTGGCAGGACCGATGGACTATACGCCAGGCGGTTTTCTTAATGTGACTCCAGTCCAGTTTAAGAAGCAATCACCGACCATGATGATGAATACCCGTTGTGCCGAACTCGCCAAATTTGTGCTATATGAAAGTCCCTTGACCGTGTTCTGCGATCACCCAAAGCATGTATTGGGCCAACCCGGAAGTGATTTTTTGCAGATCGTACCTACAGTATGGGATGATACACGTTTCATAGACGGTTATCCTGGAGAATTTATCGTGATGGCCAAACGTTCGGGAACAAACTGGTTTATCGGTGCCATGACCAATAACACGGCCCGCACGATTATAATGCCGACCAATTTTCTACTTACTGGAAAATATGTGCTGGAATACTGGCAGGATACAAGAGATGCGGCAACAGCCCCCACAAAACTCGAGAAAAAAACGCTGGTATTCGAAGCAGGAAATTCAGTAAAAATACCAATGGTCAGCGGTGGCGGCTATGCTGCGGTTATAAAACCACAATAACATCAACCGACAAAACATACCATTCAATATAAAAATACACCATACGATGAAAAAGAATATTTGTAAAACACTATTATTTTTTACAGTCCTCGGAACGACTTTAAATGCACCCGCCCAACAAAAAGAACAAACAGACTCTTCGGGCAAATTTCAGTCTACCTGGGAATCCCTGGCGCAATATGAAGCACCTGAATGGTTTCGCAATGCCAAATTCGGAATCTGGGCGCACTGGGGGCCTCAATGTCAGCCAGAACAGGGCGATTGGTATGCCCGTGGCATGTATGACGAAGGAAGCTGGCAATATAATTCACATGTAAAAAACTATGGTCATCCCTCTGTAGCTGGATTTAAAGATATTATCAATACCTGGAAAGCCGAAAAGTGGGACCCTGAAAGACTTGTAGCACTATACAAAAAGGTAGGGGCGCAATATTTCTTTGCGATGGGAAACCATCATGACAACTTCGATTTGTGGGATAGCAAATATCAAAAATGGAATTCGGTCAATATGGGGCCTAAACGTGATATCATTGCCGCATGGTCAAAGGCAGCAAAAAAAAATAATCTTCCCTTTGGCGTAAGCATTCACTCCTCCCATGCATGGACCTGGTATGAGACAGCCCAAAGGGCTGATCAATCAGGTCCGCTTAAAGGCGTACCCTATGATGGAAACATAACGAAAGAAGATGGGAAAGGCAAATGGTGGGAAGGCTATGATCCTCAAGAACTGTACCGTCAAAATCACTCCCTCAGCAAAGGAAGCGAGGATGTGAAATCATTATGGGCGCAATGGGATTGGCATAATGGAGCCTCAAAACCGACACAGGAGTATATCGATAATTTCTATCAACGAACGATCGACGTGGTCGATACCTATCAACCTGACCTACTCTATTTTGATGATACCACGCTCCCCCTATGGCCTATCAGTACTGTTGGACTCGATATTGCAGCTCATTTTTATAACAGTAACGCAAAGAAAAACAAGGGAAAGGTCGACGCAGTGTTGTTCGGAAAAATTTTATCCGAACAACAAAAAGAGTGTTTGGTATGGGATGTCGAGCGTGGCGTGCCGGATCAAGTTCAAGAAAAAGCCTGGCAGACATGTACCTGTCTAGGCAGCTGGCATTATAATAAAGCTGACTATGATAACAACAATTACAAGTCCAGTAAAAAAGTTGTCCATATGCTTATTGATATTGTCAGTAAAAATGGAAATCTTTTACTTAACGTTCCGATCAAGGGAGATGGCAGTATCGACGAAAAAGAGGAGAAAATTCTGCATGAAATAGGCGATTGGATGCAAATCAATAAAGAAGGAATCTTTGATACCCGCCCATGGAAAATGTACGGTGAGGGCCCAAGTACAGCCAAAAAAAGACCTTTGAATGCGGCTGGATTCAATGAAGATAAAGACAATGCCTATACCGCAGAAGATATCCGTTTTGTGCAAAAAGGAGATGCCATTTATGCCCATATTATGGCTTGGCCAGCCGATGGGAGAATTTTGATAAAATCTTTGGGAAAGAAAAATAAAACAGTTCCCCCGGTTGCCGTTAAAACCGTATCGCTATTGGGCCACAAGAAAAAACTGGTATTCAATCAAAATGAAGAAGCGCTTTTCGTTAACTTGCCTGCAGAGAAGCCAAATCCAATATCATTAGTTTTGAAAATAAATTAATTTAGTTTTTCTAGCAAAAAGCTAGATCTCCAAAGCGATTCCTGAATTTCGACGATAGATAAATAAAATTAATCTCAGTATCATGAAAATTATTTTAGCATTATTCCAGTTGTTCCCACTCCTATTGTTTGCTCAATCCGCGATGACAAATATCGAAGGGAGGCAAACCGTCAGCTTAAATGGCATATGGAATGTCATTATCGATCCCTTCGACGCTGGATCCGGAGATTGGGCTGCCTACTGTAAGGATAGAAAGCCATTGGGCAACGCGAACTTTGTCGAATCTGCGTTTGAAGGTGGTCCTCAGCTGTATGTGCCTGGTGACTTTAATTCACAATTTCCTGATCTCAACTACTATGAAAGCAGTATCTGGTACAAACGTACATTTAACATACAAACAACTGAAAATAACAGGTTCTTTCTACATTTTGCTGCAGTCAACTACAAGGCAGAGGTATATTTTAATGGGACTAAACTTGGAGAGCATGAAGGTGGTTTTACGCCCTTCCAATTGGAATTAACAGATCATATAAAGGGTGGAGAAAATAGTCTTATTGTCAAAGTAAATAATCAGCGTACTAAAGATGGTATACCGGGATTAGGCTTCGACTGGTTCAATTATGGCGGGATAACACGTGATGTCGACCTCGTACAGACACCAAAAACCTATATTAAGGATTACTTTATCCAACTAGGACAAAATGATGAAAATATCATTGACGGATACCTATCTCTTGATGGCCCTTCAAAAGAACAAGATATAGAAATAAACATTCCAGAATTGCATGTCAGGTTTAAAACCAGAACAGATAAAGAGGGAAAAGCTATACTCAAATTTCCTTTTCGGAAGAAGACTTTGTGGACACCAGAAAATCCGAAGCTATATGAAGTACGTGTCTCCGCAGAAACAGATTGCATAAAGGAGCAAATTGGGTTTCGAACAATAAAAGTTGATGGAACACATATTTTATTGAATGGCAAATCAATCTTTCTAAAAGGGATTAATATTCATGAAGAAGTTCCGCAACGTCGGTCCCGTGCCTATAGCGAAAGTGATTATAAAATGCTTTTGGAATGGGCCAAGGATTTAGGCTGTAATTATGTGCGTCTGGTACATTACCCACATCACGAAAAAATGGTAAAAATGGCGGAGAAAATGGGCCTGATGGTTTGGGAAGAACTGCCCATTTACCAAGGAATAGACTTTGCAAATGCAGACATGAAAGAAAAAATGAACTTGATGCTCAAAGAAATGATTGCCCGCGATAAAAACCGAGCGGCTACGATTATCTGGAGCCTTTCGAACGAAACCTACTCCTCCCCAGCCAGGGACAGTTCGCTAACAGCATTATATTATTTAACAAAATCGCTAGATAGCAGCCGTCTCGTGACATCAGCGTTTAATAATATGCGCTTTGAGGGCAACAAAGCTTATATTGAAGATAAACTCAATAGTTTGATGGATGTCATGGCGATCAATCAATACCTCGGCTGGTATAAAATATGGCCCGAAACCGATAAAGAAGTCGAGTGGATATCCAAATTCAATAAACCGCTAATCTTTTCGGAATTTGGTGGTGAAGCAGTTTTCGGAAACAATATCGATCCAAATCGGGCAAGCAGCTGGAGTGAAGATTATCTGGTAGATATTTATAAACGTCAATTTAAGATGTTCACTAATATACCTTTCTTACGGGGGGTGACACCCTGGCTCTTGGTCGACTTTCGTTCACCGGGAAGAGCACATCCTATTTATCAAAAAGGATGGAACCGAAAAGGATTAATATCCGATCGGGGGGAAAAAAAGAAGGCTTGGTATATTGTCGCTGATCATTTCAAAAACAATTAGAACCGTTAAATTGAATAATTTAAAGATCTTCCTGATTTTGATTCATCAGGAAAATCTATATGTGACAAAATATTATCTGAGGTTAACCCCTCGCTGAATACCTTACAGAATAAGAGCCTACAACTCTTATTCTGTACAAAGCATTTAAAACCGCCTCTCAAAAAGCCCGATACCATTATAGCCCTGCAAGATGGAGACGAGGCTTAGCGGTTTTATAAAGTTCACTGCAATAAGTATGTGGACGTATATGGAAGCTGTTGCAAATTATTTCGATAAAACTATTGACGTCTATACACATCAAAAAAGTATTGCAAAAACCTACCTAAAGGCCATTTCAATCTCAGGGCTTACTATACATGGTTAGTATAAGCGGCCAGACTAACCAAGAGAACGGAATGGTTTATGAGGTACAGCAAATCTTAAAGGAATTACCGTCATTGATTTCGCTAAAAGAAATGCGACCTCTTGGTTGCTATTACAATATATTTACATTTATATACCAGCTTCCGTAACTGTTCTAATTAATAACTGCGATTACATAGGCAAGGCTCTTTCTCTAATTACTCCATCAACCTATGTTTTCGGGTAAATAGGCTTCCATCTTAAGCCTTGCCAATAGATAACTTATAGTAGATTCGGCTCCTTGATTAATATTTATCGCCCGCTCTTCCAAACCATCGAAACATCCCCCCGTAACTGGGTTATATACTATTTGTTGTAGGTGGTTGCGTCCCAAAAACCATTCGAATGCAATACTTATGGTCCTCCTATAATGCTCATCTTTGGTATGCCTATAAAATCTATCAAGAGCAATAATCGTATAGGCAACATCGATAGGCTGTTCTCCGCCTTTGGGTTCGGCTCTTGGCTGGTCGCGTTGTGCCCATCCTTTATTGGAAATGACATGGATCTCATCATTAACTATAATTCTACTTAACAAGAAATCGAAAGATTGATAGGCAATGTCTCTATATCTGTTATTTGCAGTTGACTCATAGGCCGCTAATAATGCTTCCGGAATTACACTGTTGCCATAGGTCATATAGGATTCATACCATTGCCAATCTGCAGTACTTTCATACTCAAACATTGCAACCAGACGATTAGCCAAGACCTCAATGATAGCTTTATACTTTTTAGCTTTCATAAAACTTAATCCTTTTATCGTAAAGGCCATTGATCTGGTTGAATAATAAACTAAAGCATGCTTGGAAGCCCTATCCAAGAGCACCCGGGCGAGTTCAACTATTTGATCTGGTAAATGATTGGCTAAACCAGCCACTTCACCCAATGCCCATATAGCTCTTCCATTTGCGTCCTCAAGATTCTCCTGTTCATTTTGTATCGTAAAATTACCGTAACTGTCTACATAATTCAAAAATGTACCATCGTCTTGCATACAATAGTCTATAAAATTTAAAAATTTCTGTATCAGATCGAGGTCTTCGAAAGACTCGTATAATTTATAGTGATGCAATATAGCGATAAGCGCTCTTGCATTATCATCCAGGGCGTAACCGCTGGCCAGGTCTGGCATGCTTATATCTGCAAATTGAATAAATGCTCTCCCCGCTGACATACGAAAGATATGGTCTAGATTGAGAGGCGGAATTGAATATATCGTCTCTCTTTTATCGTCAATGAGAAGTTCGAATAGATTAACATGTGCTATAGCGACGTTTTGCCAAGAAGTTTTAACCATTTTTTGGAGATTGACATGACGAATATTCTTTAGTCTTGGGGCATCATCCAAAATTTGACTGACAGCATTTGCGAGCTGATCAGATGCCTCAAAATCGATCATTGTTCCCATATCTTCCTTCAGAACTTCCCTGACATGGGGAATCGGTGTTGAAACAATGGGACAACCTGAACTCAGGGCATAGGAAAATGTACCGCTAACTGCCTGAAAAGGGTCTTTTGATGTAAATAGATAAATATCAGTAATGGATAGAAAATCCAGCAAAGCTTCAATTGGGAGAAATTCATTAACAAATCTGACATGATCGGAGATTCCTTGATGATCTATTATTTCTTGTAGATGATTTCTATAAGTTTCCCCTTCTCGCAGCAACAACGTAGGATGTGTCTGCCCTAAAATAAGAAACATCACATTGGAATTCTTCTCGATAATAGCAGGAAGCGCATAGAGTGTTGTTTCGATACTCTTACTTGGCCCCAATAAGCCAAAGGTACTTAGAACCTTCTTATCCAGTAGATTATAACGTCCTAAAATCGTACGTTTATCTGTTGCTGGGGCTAAATGCGTACCATGTGCGATCACTGTTATTTTATTCGGAGAGATCTGGTAAGCATTAATAAGGATTTCAGCAGAGCTTTGAGTCATTACGATGATCTGTGAACAATAATCCGCAATAGCAGAAACTTGGTCAAATAGGATTTTATCTGGAGATGGCAATACTGTATGAAAAGTAATTACAACTGCGATTTGTGCTTTATAAAGTTCTGAAAGGAACGACCTGAATTTCGCTTCCTGTGCTGAGAATAAGCCGAACTCATGTTCGATACAGATCAAATCGATATGTTTATATAGTTGAATGTTTTCGAATATAGCATCGAATGAAAGTGGATCGGCCATATCCAATATACCTAGCAGAGCGGAATTATAGTCAGTATAACTTTTAGACTCTTCAATCGGGATAGGAATAAGATGGTATGAACCTTGGAATTTACTTGAAATGGCTTTTATCAAATCTGTTGTATATGTAGCAATACCGCAGGCGCGTGGTGGAAAAGTCGAAAGGAATGCTATTCCCCTTTTCGATGTCGAAATCATTGTTGAATATTTATGTGAAGTCCTTGCATACTATCGTCTTGTATCCTTAACAAGGTGCTGCACGTAGGGAGGTTTTATAAATATACATATTTAAATTTAAAAAACACAAAATAATAAAATGTTTAATCTATAGATAGAGTCACTTAAGTACAATCCTCTAATTTTTTTCCCAACTAACCTCCATGATGTAATGAATTTTATTATAAAAGTATGTTCATCGGATTTTGAAAATAATTCACAGCCTTAGTTCTGATCCTTAGGAACGTCATCTTATTATTTTTCGCACAAAAATAATAAGCCATTTTTCGCTTATACTTGTTTACAGGTTATTACAAATACCTGGTTGAATTTTTGGATATTTTACCAGTCAATATGAATTTACAAAATACTTATTTAAGTCTTAAAAATAGATTGAATGCCGGTGTCATGATCATTAATTAATCCCAGATAAAGGGTCCTTCCACTCCTATTTCTGGAAGATAACTTATAAACTGCCCAGCATGTATTGATTCATGATATGCACTTCGCAATAAATAGTTGCCAGGAAAATTTTCCGAACCACTCCCCGGGTGAATGATAATGTCTGCCAATTGTTGATTAGAAAAATTTCTAACGCTTTGTAAAAAATTTTGGCGATAAGGCTCTGCAAATATGAGTTCGTCAGTTAAAAATTTACACGAAATAAAATTGTTGTCTAACCATGATCAAAGCGGTTGTTTTTAGCAACTAAAAAAAATGTAAATTAGGTGTTAAAATAGCAACTGCTTTTTCGATATGCCCATGGTTACTTACAGATGCCGGCGATACCCCTTGTTGCCCTTCAATTACAATATATGGAATGCCATAATAATCTTTAAAAATCCTATTCCTTTCAATCTCAGCAATATGATTAAGATTACCTAGATTGTCTACTGCTACTGTATGGATAATACCCAGTGATAGCTGCGTTTTGGTATAAAAGGTTCGTCCACCACAACTCACTTCGCCTGTTGCGCTATTGTTGCATTGCGTTACCAAAGAGCATACCAAATTTTTTGGGATATATTTCCTAACCCGGGTGTATCGATGCCATATTTTATAAGCGGCTTCCTTCATGCTCCATAAAACCCATATGGCAATCTCAGGATCTTCGCTATTGGCTATCAGCAGCTGTTCATTCACATCGAAAAGTTTTGGAATTAATCCTGGCCTTCTCCAATTGCTCTCTTTTCGGGACTGCACAAGATCGATTACATCATTGCCAATCATTGTTCGCTAAGCTTGAGTTCAATAATTTCAATTGCAGCTCTTACATTGAGCATACGTTCCATATCAGCATTTTCAATGACAATATCGAATTTTTCTTCAATATCCAGTACAATGTCAACCAAATTTGCTGAATTGATTTGGAGATCATTGATAAAATCCGTTTCCTCATTTAGATTTCCAAAAGATTCGTTATTTGTGGTATATGGCTCTATAATAGGCTTTAATACACCGATAAGTTCTTCCCTATTCATATGTTAGTTGTCAAATTTTTTAAATATTAAACAGACATTCACATCTCCAAAACCAAAACTGGCTTTGGCAATAATATTTGGTGCATAGTCAATTGATTTCAAAGGCACTCGTGTGCGATCTATCTGTTTTGCAATTTCAGGGTGTAAATCGTCACAATTCCTATTCCCAAATAAAAATCCATGATACAGCTGTAATACGGCAGCTACGCTTTCTACACTACCAGCTGCGCTCAGACAATGCCCGGTCATGCCTTTGAGTGAGTTAATATAAGGAAAATTTTTGCCTCTACACCCCAGGGCTTTAATCCAGTTTTCTATCTCCAAGGCATCTTTAGCAGTTGCTGTCAGGTGACCATTGATGGCATCAACGTCCACGGCAGAAATACCTGCATTTTCAAGTGCTCCCAGAATACATCGCTGCACCGCGTCACTATTCGGGGCGGTCATGCTACCAGTGCCCCGCTGCCCTCCCGAATTCACATGCCCTCCCAACAACTCCGCGTATATAGTTGCCCCCCGCGCTAAGGCTCCTTCTAAGTCTTCTAACACCAATGCGCCAGCGCCACTACCGGGAACAAATCCTCCAGCTGTTGCACTCATTGGACGTGAGCCCTCATGTGGTCGACTATTAAACTGAGAGCTACAAACACGTAATGCATCAAAACCGGCCCAGATATATGGCCCGCTATCTCCAGTGGCTCCAGCAAGCATCCTTTTGGCCCTTCCGGAACGGATACGGTCATAAGCCATAAGGATAGCTTCCGAACCTGTAGCACAAGCCGATGAGTTGCTAGTGACTTGATTTCCTAATCCCAATTTTCCCCCCAAATAAGCGCTGACTCCACTGTTCATAGTCTGAGCGACTACCGTGCTGCCAAGTCTACGGGTTTGCAAATCATCTATTTTATAAATGCTCTCGCGTAACTTGTCAATGCCTGAAGTGCCTGATCCGAATACCGTTCCACTATCCCAATCGGGTGCAGAATTTGCAGCAATAGGTAGGCCTGCATTTGTCCAAGCCTCCATACCCGCAATGACTCCGTACAATATACCAGTACTATTGAAGCCCCGAAGTTCAAGTTCGCTAAAATATTGTTTTTTCAAATCTTCCTCTATGACCGGCATCCCTGCAATTTGGCAGGTGAACTGGAGCCGCTCCAAAAATGGATCATGTCTGATACCCGAAACTCCATTTCTTATGGCATGTGTAAAGGCGGGTATCCCCACTCCATTTGGTGCAACTACCCCAATCCCTGTGATAACTACTCTACTCATATTCCGCCGATTATCATACCTGCTAACATTCCTTTACAAACCTCCTGCCCTGCTTCGTTTTTCATCGTAACTGCACATTTCAGTTTACCGAATCTGAAGTATATTTTGTTAGAAATTACAGTAACCTTTTCTTTGGGGTACACCGTTTTTAAAAATTGGATTTCCGTTGATGTCAACGCCATGGCAGTTTCGGTACTGGCTTCGCTACCTAGCAAATAGACGCCGAAGCAGGCCAGACCTATCTGAGCCATCGTTTCGGTTAAAATTACCCCGGGAGTAACGGGATTACCATAAAAATGTCCTCTAAAAAAATCGAGATTTTCACTGAACGTATAGTTACCGATAATGCTATTATCATCCACATAGAGCAACTCGTCCACAAATAAAAATGGATTTCTGTAGGGCAATTTTGCAATAATATCATTTAACTCCATCGCTCTTTTCTATTAAATCACCACTGCAATAAGACACTCTGTGCCGTAAACCCGGGACCAAAACTTAACATTAATCCCAACTCACCAGCTTGAGGAGCGCGCTCCATGATGTGTTCAAGCACATAGAGTACTGTAGCACTTGACATATTTCCATATTGTGATAGCACAGCTTTAGTGTCAGAGATATCTTTACCATATACTGCAAAAATCTTCTCTATCGTTGCTATGATCTTTTTACCACCAGGGTGAAAAATCATATATTTTATGTCTTGCACTCCTAGGTTATTACTGGCTAAAAATGGATGTATAACTGCATCGAAATGCGATGCAATTACATTAGGTACATCAACATCCAATATCATCTGCATCCCACTATTGGTAAGTTTGAAGCCCATAATATCTTCGACATCATAAAAATGATACATCCGTTGGTCAAGGATCGCCGGCCCTGCGTCTGCTTCATGGGATGAAAGTAGACAGCAGGCCGCTCCATCACCAAAAATAGCAGCACTTACCATATTGGACATTGAAAGATCTGCTAATTGAAAGGTGGCAGAGGGTGCTTCGACAGCTATTACTGCTGCTCGTTTGCCGATATTGGCTTGCAAAAAATTTTTGGCATAAATAATACCAGAAACTCCAGCAACACAGCCCATCTCAGTGACAGGCAGCCTAACAATGTCCTGTCGTAATCTTAGCTTATTGATGAGGTAGGCGTCTAATGAGGGTATCATGATCCCTGTGCAGCTTACAGTAATGATATAATCCAGCGACTGTGGCCCCCAATCGGCATTGGCTAGTGCTTTGCGAAGTGCTAATTCAGCCAAAATCGTCGCTTCGCGGCAATAAATATCGTTTTTTTCTTCAAAAGATGTGGCTGTGAAAACCTCTTTCGGCTCCATAATGGCATACCTCCTGTCTATAGTGGCACCCTCAAATAGCTTCTTTACTTTTTTGATGAAACGTGTATCCTGCCCTTGAAGCCACCTTTCCAATAACGGAAGAATTTCAGCAGTAGTACAAGAATATTTGGGTAGTTGCTTTGCAACAGTTATTATCTTAACGCTCATATATCAAAAATTATCCACTGGTAACGAAAAGCCCATTTCCATTGGATGCTATAATTTCTCAAATGCAGTTTCTTAGCGAATTGCTCCAACTCACATTTTTTAAAGCCCCGAAGTATGGATACAAGCCCATCTTCCCTGGTCATTCTATTTAACCCACAAACAACACAAATGGTTTGAAATAGTCGATATGCAATTTTACTTCGCTGTAAATCATTGACAATGATACCAAGCTTACACATATTGGAAAGACGCCCCATCAAATCAATAATTTGCTCATTGCCAAAATGATGTAATGTAAGAGTACATAATACAATATCAAATTGTTTAGTTGAAAAATCCTCTCCCAATACGTCCTTGCAGCTATACGATATATTGGAGTATCCTTTTGATAAACCTTGAGCATAGGTGATAGTAAAATAATTCGCATCTATTCCAAGCATTTTAAAATCAATATTATTTTTAGCACCAAAATCACTCAACATACGCAACATATCCCCTCCTCCACAGCCGATATCTAGAACTGTCACTGTTTTGGAAATATCAGTTTTCGATAACAATTTCTTTACGCCATCCAATGTAATGTTATGACCACCCAAGAACTTATTGATTTTGGATAGTCTATTTAATGTCGTCTGAAGTTCCTCTCCCTCGAGCGAAAAATCGTCCATGATTTCAATGCGCTCAGTTCTAAATTTAGTGTTTAATCCCATTTTATTGTCTTCGCGCTTCCATGAGTTTGTTTAATTATCCATTTCAATGTCGCCGGAAAAGTAGCGGCAATCTTTATTAAAATATTGGCACCAAACTCATGTCGTAGTACATAGGCCAAAATTCTACCAAACAACAGACGGCGCCCAAAATTTTGTTCCCATTGCCTAACATAATCTATTTCCAATCGCTTACGTGATGTAATTTTGCCGATAAAATAGTCCACAATAAGTTCTGAAGCTATTCTTGCACTTTGGATCGCCATAGCCATCCCATTCCCGCATAAGGGGTGGATAAGACCGGCAGTATCCCCGATCATAAGTATATGATCTTCTACAATGGACTTTCTGTCGAACGAAATTTGGCTAATGGTTATTGGCTTGTCGAACAACAACACATTCTGCTCGAAGAAATATTTTAGTTGAGTATTTTTGGAAAGGACGTACTTTTGGTAGTCAGCTATGTTTTTATATTTTTTAAACGTCTTAACATCTGTCAGGTAACAAAGATTTATTTTGTTTTCTTCAACTTTGGAAATACCGCAATATCCGGCGCTAAAACTATGTAGGGAGATTTGGTCATCTGGAAATTCGCCAGAATAATGGGCCTTAACAGCCATCCATGTAGACGTCTTTTTAATAAAACCACGAGACAAAAGCTGATCAAGATTAGCACGTTTACCGAAGGCCCCTAAAACAAATTTTGCTTCCAAAGCCCGATCTTTAACGAAAACGGTAAATGTATCATTATTAAAATTTATGCGCGAGACAATTGCATTTAATATATTGCAACCTTGTGCATTCACCTTCTGGTATAAAAAATTATCCAATCTGTAGCGGCTTATTCCAATACCGCCTAGAGGCAGCTTCACATCTACTGATCGCCCATGTTGCGTTGTAACATTAAGATGCTGTATATAAGCCGGGTACAACTCTGAGATATCTACATTAAGCCAGCTAAAATAGGGCAAAATCTCGTTGGATAAATACTCACCGCAAACTTTATGACGAGGATAACTATGCTTTTCGATTAAAGTGACTTGTAAGCCCTGTTTCAACAGGTGTAGTGCGCTTGTAAGTCCGGCAAGACCGCCACCAATAATAATCACATCAAACACTGTTTTCATCTATCCTAAATTAGCTCCAAAAAAATCACATTCGTTTGTTATGCTTCAATTCGTACCTTAGACACTCAATAAACGTGGATGAGATTAGCATAAAAAATAAACAAGCAAGTAAGGAACATCGTGTTGCCCAACTTTGGATAAACCTGCTTATGAAAATCTTCTTTGATAACATCTGTTATCGTTAAATAGTTTGACTTACTTACAAGGTATCAGATTACAATTGCCCGACCGACCCTTTATTGTCATCTCATTTTCAGATTACAAATGGCCGGAAAACAATTTCGAAGGCGAATCGTTTAAATATTTCATAATGTTTGGTCGATAGCCCTTTAGGTACAGACCTAGTCGATGGTTTAATAGAACCACCTGGTTCTCTAACGATAAAAATATGAATGGAATAATCTTTAAGGACAGTAAGGTGTATGTAGGATGTTCAGCAAAATTTTTATTCAAACCCGAAATTGGCCAAGAAGCAACACCTGCAATTGCAGAATTCTACGGTGGTGTAAAAGCTTATGCTGAGATAGCTAAAGTACTATCTTCGGAAGTAATTATACGGCTTGGCGAATATGTTACAGCGAATGGTATAAAGATCCCCGAAAAAATGTGGCGTCTTGTATATGAACAGGAAAATGATTCCTGGAATATCATGGAAAATATACAATCGAAGTCCCATTCACTGTGAATTGCACAATTGTTATTTGATTTATTTATCTAAATTACATCTATGATAAAGCTATTTGCCTTCAAAAAGATTCAACTTTTTGCACCAAGAAAAAAACGCCGCCAGCGTATGCTTATTCAAAATCTTATATTCGAATATTCTATACGGAGATGGAATAGCATTGGAGTAAACGCCATCACTACAAAAGCGTAGAAACAATTTTGATTTTGCTAAATTATCCATTGAAAAGCACTTATTTTCCAAAGAAACGATACAATCTGCTTCAAGTGAATATTTGTCGTTATTTGTATATCGTTTCTGTATTGATACTTCATTCCCATTGTCCCACAAAAAGCCCACGACGTTATACGTCAATTCCTCTATCTGCTCATTTTCTAATATTAAATAATGCATATTTCTTTTTTTAATTAAAGTCCTTTTTTTCCTTGAAGCCAATAGCCATGATGCTTAATTCGGCCATTAATGTGCGTTTTTATGATTTTCCTAAAGTTTTGTACAGTCTTCACATTTCCAGTGAGAACAAAGTACGCATCTAACCAGTCCTCATTTTTAAAAATGGTTAGATCCTTAATCCTGTCCGGATTTTCAAACAAATCTAATTTTGGAAACACAATACTGTTATCCAACCCCAACAACTCTGGGATATGGTTATTTTCTGCATCCAACTCAAAAAGAAACCGATACTGTTTCTTTTGATTTTGCATAATTGGCAGAAAAGAACTCGCTAGGGCAAGTGAAGTTTCATCTCCAAAAAATACTATTTTTTCTACCGATTTGTCATAATACTTTTGTTCCGTTCGTGGCTTGTTTAACTTTATACGATCACCTGGTTTCAGTTTATTCATAAAATCGCTACCACATCCTTTACCATGTATATATACAATCAGTTTTAGTCTGTTTTTCTCATTATTTATTTCGGCAACTGTATATCTTCTGGCATCGGTCTCAGAGACACGTATGTCAAAAAAAGCACCAATAGGAAATTGAAATTTTTCAAAATTTCCTTGTAAACTAATCCGTTTTACGGATCTTGATAGATATTCTGTTTGGCATACATGTATGCCAGGAATTTGAGATATGAAGAAATTCAGGGTGTCAAAAACCCATTTTGGAGCGCTTGGCATAATCTTACGTTTTTTTATCGAAACAAAGAAAGCCATCGGTTTCAACACAAAAAAGAATAAATAGTTGTAGTAATTGGACTAATCGCGGTTTTTTAAACGAAACAATTTCGCACTCATGCCACATGCCTTAGTAAACAACCGAGAAAAATAAGGATAGTCTTCATAGCCCAATTGAAAAGCAATCTCTTTAACTGACATATCGGAGTGATAAAGCAACCGTTTAGCTTCCAAAACAATACGCTGCTGTATATGATATGAAACTGAAAAACCTGTCGCATTTCTCACGCACTCATTGAGGTAGGAAACCGAAATATTAAATTGGGCGGCATACTCCGAAGGACGTTTCAAGATATGAAATTTTCGTTCTAACAACAGGAAGAAGGCTTTATTAATACGTTCAAATCTGGAGAGTAGTGCTGGAGTTTTGGTGTATTTTAGATACAAGGAAATAAGTAAAGCTACCAAAGCATTAGTGCTATCTTTTAGTAGGGAAAAATACAATTTGTCGGGAGTTCTTTTATAAAAATCAATACACAGATTATAGGTCCTTTCAATAACATCAAGATCTTTTGAATCAATCGCTAAAGGTTTTAAAGGTGTGATACTTTGCAACACATTTAAATAATCGGAATGAATGTTTTCATTACTAATAATAAGCATAAACATTTCTATGTTCTCTACCTTCAGTGCTTTATGCACTTGATTGGGTGATTGATAAAAGATAGTAGGCTTATCAACAAGGTATTGTTCAAAATCTATTTCAGTAAGTGTGACTCCATTTTTCTGTAAAACAAAGAAATGATAATCATGCCGATGCGCCTGCATAGTTTCTTCATCTTCCCAAAACGATTCGGGTGAAACTTTGGAAACAGCAATGCCATTGCCAAATTCCTTGGGCAAAGTTCGAACCGGAATATTTTTTTTGTACTGCATTCTCTTAGTTTTTAACAGGTATAAATTTTTCCGTATTTCAAACTTGCTAAAAGTATTAAAATTTGCTTAACAAAATGACTTATAATATCGTTTTTCATTATTAGCAAATAACGCATTGCTGGCAGCGACAAATATAGGTAGAAGCAATCATTTCTGAGCCTAGGCGCCTTATTTTTCTGGTCCAGTTAAATTACGTAACTTCATTAAAATAGATTAATTGATAACAAATACAATGGTTTCGAATGAAAATATATACCCACTATTAAATGGCCTAGTACTTGTCGGGGGTAAAAGCCAGCGGATGGGCATCCCAAAAGAAAAGATCCAATGGTACGACAAAGAACAGTGTTATTATTTAGTAGACCTGCTGAAAGCTTATTGTAAAACCGTTTATATTTCCTGTCGTGCCGAACAGGAGGTAGAGATGAGCAACAAACTTGAAGGAGATCAGATTTATAAGTTTCTGCCCGATGTCTATGCAAATATTGGCCCTTTAGGAGGTATATTGACGGCATTTGATTTGGAGCCCAATCGAGCTTGGCTGGTACTCGCCTGTGATATGCCTCTCATTGACAGCGCGACTATCGATTTTCTGATCCAAAGACGCGATTCAAAAAAAATAGCAACGGCATTTACAAATCCGCTAAATGGCCTTCCAGAACCACTATGTACGATATGGGAGCCAAAGGGCTACGCAATCCTCAAACAGCTAATCGCACAAAATAAGTTATCTCCGCGTCAGGCATTAATTCAACAACAGGTCTCGCTAATTGGTCCTCGAGATGCAAATATTCTCACAAATGTCAATACACAAGATGAGGCCAGGTATGCAAAAGCGATTATAGCCAACAAATCTCAGGGCCGCTGAGGTACTCGCTTTAGCGCGTTGATCTACTTTCTTGTCAGTAAATAGCGAGAGCCTAGTTGTACAGGCTCTCGTATATCTTTTATTCGCACTCTTAAAGAAAATTGATTTGCTAAACAGTCAGATCAATTGGAAGTGTATAGATCCGTTTTCCAGTAGCAGCGTAAATTGCATTGCAGAGCGCTGGCGTAAACGGTGGTACTGGAGGCTCGCCTACGCCCGTAGGCTTCGCATCACTATCTAGGATATACACATGGATCTGTTTAGGCGAATCAGGCATCCGGATAATCTGATAGCCGTCAAAGTTACTCTGCTCTACCTCCCCATTTTTTACCGTAATCGCGCTTTTTAGCGCAAAGCTGGCTGAAAATTGTGCCCCACCCTCAAACTGCGATTTGATCCGGTCCACATTGACCGCCAACCCACAGTCAACTGCATAGTACACATTGGGGATACTAATTTTTTTATCCTGACTAACTTTTACTTCCACTACACAAGCGACATAGGTCAGAAAGCTTTTATGTGCAGCAAAGCCAAGTGCGCTACCTGCAGGCATACTTTTTCCCCAACCCGATTCTTTAGCGACCCGTTCAATCACTTTTTTCATTCGACTGGTTTCCCAGGGATAGTCTTCGATCTTTTCACCATAGTTGGGATAGGTTGTCTTGATTAATTCTTGTTCGAAAGTAATATGGCGATCTTCTCCAAGCAATTCCAATGCATTGGCTACAGCGTCCAGGCCTCTTGCTTCTGCAATTTCGTCCAGCATGGTTGCTGCGGCAAATACTTGCGGAATATTGCGAACCGATCTCAACCAACCAATCCGCAGATGTGCCTTTGCATCATGTGTTGCAATATTGATAGCTGGCACGTTGTACGGGAAATCCGAGGCGCCCAACATTAATTCACCATCACTGGGTTGTACAACGGCTTGGTCTTCCGTCGCAGAGATGGATGGATTGGCAATATGATGTGCCCAGCCGCTCAATTTATTTTGGCTATCGATGGTCGCCACAATGCGTTGCACGCTCATTGCATGATAGTAATCGTGACGGATATCATCTTCCCGTGTCCACTGTACTTTAATAGGCAGACCGGATTCCTTGGCAAGAATAGCCGCCTCGAGTATAAAGTCAGGTTTAGACTTTCGCCCGAATCCTCCTCCAAGCAGTGTAACATTCATTTTTACCTTTTCCGCGGCAACTCCCAGCTCCTTGGCCACAGCATCACGTGCGCCTTGGGGATTCTGTGTGCATGCCCATATTTCACAGCTTCCGTTTGTCACGATAGCCAGCGCGCAGGGGGGTTCAATGGTTGCATGCGCCAGGTAGGGTGCTATATAGGTATGTTCAATCACTTTTTTTGCATTCGCCTTGGCAGCATCGAAATCGCCCCGCTTACGCCGAAGCGTTCCCTCCTGCCCAACCACCTGCTTGAGCTCTTCAATCTGTATGGCAGAGTTGTAGCTCGCATTTGCACCCAATTCCCATTCCACCTCTAATAGATCGCGTGCTTTGATCGCTGCCCAAGTATTTTCAGCAATCACGGCCACGCCACTAAGTGGTCTTGACAGGGTTGCTGGCAGGCCTGCACCTTTGATTGTAATCACTTTGACGACACCAGGTACAGCAAGTGCTTTACGATCGTTGACCGACTTTACACTTCCCCCAACCACAGGACAGCGCTTGATCACGGCGATTTTCATTCCTTCGACAATAGCATCGATCCCGAAAACTGCTTTGCCTGTTACAATATCGTGCAAATCAATAATCGGGGTTTCTTTCCCAATCATATTGAAGTGCTGCCTGTCCTTCAGCTTGATCTCGGAAACTTTTGGAACTGGCAGGGACAAGGCCGTTTGCACCAGATCCCCAAAATCTTTCTTCCTACTTGATCCAAGTTGGATAACCTGTCCATTTTGGGTATCTAACTTAGTTACGTCAATCTGCCATTCTTTGGCGGCAGCACGCAGGAGCAATAACCTAACAATGGCTCCAGCCTCCCGCATGGGTTTATAGAACATCCGTACCGAGAATGAACCATCAGTATTTTGATTTCCATATTTCTTTTCATCTCCTTCGGCTTGTATAATTTCCACCTTATTCCAATCGGCCCCCATTTCATCAGCTATGATCAGCGGAAGCGAGGTTCGAATCCCCTGTCCCATCTCTGATCGATGGGCGACAATCGTTACTTTGCCATCTGAAGCTACGCTCAGATAGACATTGGGAGCCAAAGTTGCCAGCTTCTTACCTTTACTGTCACAGCTAAAAAAACTAACGCCGAGTATCAGTCCACCGGTAAGCAGGCCACTGGTTTTTAAAAAGTCACGTCTGGAAACACTAAAAATCTCCGAATCGACCCTTGCCGTCTTTCTTTTTTGAAAAGGAGTTAATATATTCATGCTATCTCTGCTTTAAGTGAAGCCCTACCCGGCTGTAACCGGCGTACCGGCCGCTTCCAAGATGGCAGCTTTAATTCGATTATATGTTCCACAACGACATAAATTGCCTTGCATGGCCTGTTCGATTTCCTGTTCTGAAGGTTTGGCATTTTTTTTCAACAGCGCAGCTGCGTTCATAATCTGCCCTGTCTGGCAATAGCCACATTGAGGGACCACAAATTTCTCCCAGGCTTCCTGAACAGGATGATCCCCGGCTTCAGAGAGACCTTCTATCGTGGTCACTTTACCATATCCTATTGCTGAAATTGGAAATGAACAGGATCGGATTGCGGTATCATTGAGGTGCACTGTGCACGCGCCGCACAGGGCTTTCCCACAGCCAAATTTGGTCCCCTTCAGACCAATAATATCGCGGAGCACCCACAGTAAAGGCATATCTTCCATGACATCAACATCATGCTTTTTACCGTTTACCAAAATTGAATATTTTGCCATAATCGTTATTTTTTTCTTGCTTCTACAAATTTCATTTAATCAATTGGTTTTGTTTTGCCGTAATAATAAGACAAATTTTCACTTATGCATTCGCTTTCAGCACATTCAGCATCAAAATTCTTATTTAAATTAATCAATTAATTGTAGATTTTATGGATGTTTTTGCCATTATTACAGTTTTCGTGTTTTTTACCATGTAAATCGTTAAATTTGGTAAACGGTATTGTAATAAAAGCACTGTTCAATTTAATGATTATAGCATTGCCCGTATTTGCATGAAAGAGATAAGAGACATTTTGATAGCTGCAGGTGTAGCCGCTTCCGAAAACCGTTCGATGGCCCTCGCGACAGTGGTCAAGGTCGAGGGTTCCTCGTACCGCAGGCCTGGTGCCCGTATGTTGGTAACCGAAGATGGACACATGACAGGTGCAATCAGCGGTGGCTGTCTCGAAGGTGATGCGTTGAAAAAGGCCTTATTGGCGATACACCAGCGCAAAAATAGACTTGTTAGTTACGATACAAATACTGAGGAGGGCTCAGCAATTGGTTTACAGCTCGGATGCAATGGGATTATCCATATTCTTTTTGAATACGTTGACTTGCAACAGACCAACCATCCCATTGCACTGTTGGAATGCGTATTAAAGCAGCGTGCTGAGATACTGTTGATTACCTGTTTTTCAACACACAGATTAAGTGAACAACGCGGAAGTAGCCTTGTAATCAATAGCTATCGGGATAAAAAGTCCATATCCGACCCTTTATTATCGAAGCTAGCCGATCATATTGTGCTCGCCACCACAAAACGGCAATCTGTCCTTGCGGCGGTCCAGCTAGACGGAAAACATTGCGAGGCCTTTATTGAATACCTCGTCCCAAACATACAGCTAATCATTGCTGGAGCGGGCAATGATGTCCAGCCTCTTGTGGACACAGCTAAGCTGCTGGGCTGGGAAGTCATCGTCGTCGAGGGGCGGGCCAGCCATGTGACAGCAGCACGATTCCCCAAGGCTGATCAGCTCATCCTATCTGCGGCAGATGAGGTGCTTCAAAAAATAAACATCGATCCATGTACGGCTATTGTACTGATGACACATAATTATCACTATGACCTAACGCTCCTAAAAAATTTAATTCATACGCCTACCAGCTACATTGGTTCGTTGGGGCCAAAGACAAAACTACTTCGGATGTTTGAGGATCTTAAACAAGCAGGGCTCGAACTTACTGAAACGCAGAAAGAAATTGTTCATGGCCCTGTGGGGCTTGATATTGGTGCTGAAACTTCCGAAGAAATCGCAATCGCTATTGTCGCTGAAATCAAGGCTGTACTAAGTAATCGTCGTGGGGGTTCGCTCAAATTTCTGGCGACAAAAATACATACGGAAAATCCCTTAATACTTTAAAACGCTATGCTCAAGGATACATTTGGACGTATACACAACTATTTACGGATATCGCTCACCGATAACTGCAATCTACGTTGTTTCTATTGTATGCCGGAGGAAGAATATAGTTTTACTCCACATAACCGTCTGATGCAAGTCGACGAGATTGCGCAATTGACCCAGCTATTTGTAATGCAAGGTATTAGCAAGATCCGTCTCACTGGTGGTGAACCTCTGGTACGCAAAGATGCTCCGGCCATTATCGAACGTTTAGCTCAACTACCAGTCGAACTGCATATGACCAGCAATGGCATACGGATTGACGATATGTTGCCTCAATTAGTGACAGCACAGTTCAAAAGCATCAACATCAGTCTAGATACTTTACGATCGGAGCGTTTTTTTAAGATTACCCGGAGGGATTACTTCGAACGCGTGCGTGCTAATATTGATCTTCTCCTGCAGCACGGCATCCGCACTAAGATCAACATGGTGGTGATGAAAGGGATCAACGAGGACGAGATCCTTGACTTTGTAGCTCTAACCAAAGCCAATCCTCTTGAAATACGATTTATCGAATTCATGCCATTTAGCGGGAATAAGTGGACCAGCAACCAAGTATATACTCAGGTCGATATACTAAATAAAATACATTCTGTTTATACAACAGAATCTATTACAGCAGGTCCTCATGATACGGCCAAAGCATTTTCAATTGCCGGTCATGCTGGGCGTATCGCAATTATCAGTACGATGACGGCACCCTTTTGTGCCGGCTGCAACCGCATACGACTCACCGCTGACGGTAAACTTAAAAATTGTTTGTTTTCCGCTGATGAGACAGATCTATTGACAGTTTTGCGGGCCGGTGGTGAAGTACTGCCATTGATTCAGGAAAATATACTTTCCAAAGCACAAAAGCTTGGTGGGCAATTAGCGACAAATTTTGAACATATAGACACCGATTTTCTGAAAAATCGGAGTATGATTACAATTGGTGGATGACGAAACATACAGGTATAATCATATTAGCGGCGGGCAATTCTTCACGGCTTGGGCTTCCCAAGCAATTGCTCGAATTTGAAGGTGAATCTCTCTTGAAACGCATCAGCAGGGAGGCCTTGGCGGTCCCGGATGTCGTTGTCACGGTAGTTATCGGCGCCTACCCCGATCCAATCCATTCAACCTTACAGCATAGTAACGTGAACATCGTGATCAATCCGCGTTGGGCGACTGGTTTATCGAGCTCCATTATTGTGGGATTGAAGGATATGTTGGAAAATCAGCCGCTTCTGGACCGTTGCATTATTAGCTTATGCGATCAGCCCTTTGTGGATCAACACTTCTTTCAGCAGCTTATTCACCTTGCCGATAGCAGCGGGAAAGGTATTGTCGCTACGGGCTTTGCAGGAACATGGGGTGCACCGGTTCTTTTTGAAAAAAAATATTTTGATAGCCTGATGCAGCTTGAAGGCCAAAAGGGCGCTAAGAAACTTGCTGAGCAATACCCTGATGACCGGGCAATACTCCTTTATGAACCCGCAAAATACGATGTGGATACCCAAGAGGACTACTTCAATCTGCCGCATCAATTTATCAGTGTTCAACAAGCGAAAGATATTATTCATCATTATATCCCTGCCTCGCAGGAACAGCGAGTAGCCATTCAAGATGCACTTGGACATACGCTATCCCGTACTGTAATCGCTTCACAAGCCATTCCGGGCTTTGCGCAGTCTTCCATGGACGGTTATGCCATCCGTTATGCCGATAGCGAACAGGACCTTCCTGTTGTAGACAAGATACCCGCCGGCACTACAACACCTAGGACACTACACAGCGGACAGGCCATGCGCATCTATACAGGCGCACCACTACCATTGGGTGCTGACACCGTCGTGATGCAGGAAAAAGTGGTTGTAAATAAAACAAATACGATCCGCATACAGGACGAGGCACTAAAACTGGGGGATAATGTCCGCCCCGAGGGCGCTGAAATCAGTGCTGGGGCCGTCGCAATGCTCCCTGGAACCAGCCTGACACCCGCTGCTATCGGTTATCTAGCCAACATTGGCTGTAGTGAGGTGACGGTATACGCTCCACCCAAAATCCATATTATCCTCACCGGTGACGAACTGAGAGCGGCGGGGGGCAGGATTGGATATGGCGAAGTTTATGAATCCAATTCTTATCAGCTGAAGGCTGCTTTGCAACAAGTGGGAATATCTAGTGCCGAATGCCAACATGTGCTGGACGACAAACAGCAACTTAAACACGCATTGCAAGAGGCACTGAAAACAGCCGATATTGTACTTTTAGTGGGTGGTGTAAGTGTAGGCGACTACGATTATGTCGTGGACGTTGCAAAGAGCTGTGGTGTAAAGCAACGTTTCCATCGCATCCGACAGAAACCGGGAAAACCCCTATTTTTTGGTACGCGGGAGCAAAAAATAGTTTTTGGACTGCCTGGCAATCCTTCCTCAGCACTGACCTGCTTTTATCTATATGTTAAGCCGGCTTTGGAACAGATCATGCAGCTCCCCCACCACAACCGCCGCATCAAAACACATACTACCCATGCATACAGCAAAAAACCTGGTCTGACCCACTTTCTGAAAGCGCACTATGATGGGCATACAGTCGAACCTCTCCATGCACAGGAGTCTTATAGACTCCACTCCTATGCACAGGCTAATTGCCTATTGATCCTAGAAGAGGATACCGAAGGCTGTGCAGTGGGCGACGAAGTTTTTATACATCTTTTAACCTAACGAGCCATGCAGTTTGAACTCTTCTATTTCTTTCTGTTTATTCTCGCATTCCTCTACGCCGCTGTGGGACATGGTGGCGCCAGTGGTTATCTAGCTTTGATGGCGCTCTATGGTATTGCTCCCCAGGAGATGAAACCTACAGCACTCGTGCTTAATCTTTTTGTTTCGTTAACCTCATTTATCCAATATTACAGAGGCAATTATTTTAAACGCAATCTGTTTTTGATGGTGGCTGCTTCATCTGTGCCAATGGCATTTATTGGTGGCATGATCACCCTTGAGGATCATCTTTATAAACGATTGCTGGGTCTATTGCTACTCTTCCCGGTCTTTCGCTTTTTCTTTTTTAGGAGTCCATCAGCGGATGAGCTCAAATCATTTAATACGCTAGGGGCACTTGTGATCGGTGCTGTTGTTGGTCTGTTGTCCGGCATGATTGGAATCGGTGGCGGAATTATCCTGTCGCCCTTTTTGATCTTACTCAAATGGACCGATCAAAAACAAACTGCAGCTATCAGCGCTGCATTTATTTTCGTAAATTCATTGTCAGGACTGGGCGGTATGCTTACAAAGGGCATTTCATTTAATGTACACATGTGGGTCTACATTGCCGTCGCGTTCTCGGGTGGCCTATTGGGTGCTTATCTAGGATCAAAAATATTAAAACAAGATGTTTTAAAATATGTACTTGCCACCGTACTTTTGGTAGCGGCATATAAATTATTATTTACAACAGCTTAAAATAAAGGTATGCGCATAACGTTTGTTTTCTTCATTCTATCTATTTTGTATTTTCCTCTCAATGGGCAACAACCTGCCAACATTGGCGTTACTGTCTTGGGAAAGCAAGAAACCAATATAACTTTTGAGCAGATTAGGCGGCTTCCAGCACACTCGCTCGATAGCGTGCGGATTTATAACCATACGGGTGCTTATCGGTCCACCCTCAAAAATATCCAGGGTGGTCTGCTAAAGGACCTGTTGAAAGACATTACCTTTCCTGTTGAATCCCCGAAAGCACTCAGCGAATATTATATAATTTGCGAGGCTACCGACGGCTATAAAGTTGTATTTTCGTGGAACGAGCTATTCAACACCAGCGTCGGTGATCATACCCTGCTGGTTACCAATATTGAACACGCCAGCCAAGGCAAAGAAAAAGGTCCCTATGTACTCCTTTCTACCGCGGATGTCGCCACAGGCCGACGTTATGTAAAAGGACTGAATTATATCCACATTAAACGTATCGAAAAATGAGAATACAAGTGAAGACATTTGGTGCTTTGACGGAAATCCTCGAAAGAGAGTTTTATGTCACAGCAGGTGACACCGCTGAGCTGCTCACTGCCCTATCCCGCCAACATCCGGAACTTTCCCATCGCAAACTGTTAGTTGCTGTTAACAATACAATTATTAACACACCTGTAGACCTACGTGATAATGATGTCGTGGCATTGATGCCACCCTATTCAGGAGGATAAGTAATGCAGAATGAACGTTACACAAGACAGCTTGCCTTGCAAGGGTTTGGCGAGGTAGGTCAACAGAAGCTGCAGGCGGCACGCCTCCTTGTTGTAGGGGCTGGCGGTCTAGGCTGTCCGGTACTCCAGTACCTAGCTGCAGCCGGCATTGGCCATATCGGTATTATTGATGATGATCGTGTGGAGCTGAGCAATCTACACCGGCAGGTACTCTACGATACAATGGACATTGGCCGTGCCAAAGCTGAGGTCGCAGCCCGTAAATTGAGACTACAAAACCCCGATATTGACATTGCTTTTTGGGTAGAGCAGTTATGCCCTGCTAATGCAGCTGAACGGCTCCAACCCTATGATGTGATTTTGGACTGTACGGATAATTTCGCTACACGCTACCTGCTATGCGATGCTTGCTTTCTCTTGGACAAACCTCTGGTTTTTGGTGCCATTTACCAGTATGAAGGTCAGCTGGCAGTTTTCAATGTAGCGGATGTACAAGGTGTCAAGACCACTTACAGAAATTTATTCCCGATCCCCCCCAATCCTATGGAATCGCCCGATTGTAATGCTGCAGGAGTTTTGGGCGTGCTACCTGGGATGATCGGAATTCATCAAGCTACAGAAGCTATTAAATTATTGACAGGTATAGGAACCATTTTAAGCAATAAGCTAATGACAATCAACTTGCTTGATAACGGCATATTTACTTTTAATATACCACAAACAAGTTTCAATGAAAGCTCCTATCCACGGAGCTTAAATGCATTGAAAGATTTCGATTATATTCAGTATTGTGCTTCAGTGCGTAGTCAGATACAGGGTATAACGATAGCTGAACTGATAACCACCTGGGAGGCCACCGACCTCTTGCTTGTGGATGTGCGAGAGTATAATGAAACGCCCCGGCTCCAAGTACCCCATCTCTCCATTCCCCTGGGGACATTGCCGACGCAATTGGAAAAAATCGACCGCAGGCGCATTGTTTTTATCTGTCAGAGCGGCAAACGCAGTCTTACGGCCGCACAATATTTCTACGACCAGCGAGGCAGCAGCCAACAGGTATTTCATCTGGAGGGCGGCATGATCGCTTTAAAAAACTATTTAGATGACTAAACAAAAAAACGATATATTTATACAAGGCCCCATTCCTCAGTCATTGATTGCAGATGTAATTGCAGAGCATGGTAGTAAATCCGATATCGGTGCCCACAGTGTCTTTCTTGGACAGATCCGTGCTGACCAAGTCGGAGGTAAATCAGTTCAAGCTATTGAGTACAGTATCAACAGCGAACTTGCGCTGCAAAAAATGGCTGAGATCCGCAAAGCAATCTTTGATAACTATCCCGTCAACTGTATGCACGTGTACCACAGCGAGGGCATGGTACAGGTAGGTGAAATCTGCTTCTTCGTATTTACTTCTTCAGCGCATCGTCGGGCAGCTATTGGTGCCTGTGACGAGCTTGTTGAACGCATAAAAAAAGAAATGCCAATCTGGGGCAAAGAACTATTTGAAGACAACACTCATCAATGGAAAACGAATAGATAACATGGTCGATATTACATATAAAAGTACTACCTTAAGGAAGGCTATTGCGCTAGCAACGATAAAGGTATCATCCGAACATACCATCAAGCTCATCGAGCAACGACAGATTCCTAAAGGCGATATATTTGAATTTGCACGTGCTTCGGCTCTGTTAGCGATAAAAAAGACAGGCGATATGATCCCCGATTGTCATCCTCTGCCGGTAGAATATGCTGCAATTCGTTATACCCTTTCCGGATTGGAGATCAATATTGAAGTCGAGGTACATACGATATACAAAACGGGGGTCGAAGTAGAAGCCATGCATGGAGCTTCGGTCGCAGCACTGGTCATCTACGATATGCTGAAGCCTGTGGACAAACAAGTAGAAATCCGAGGCATCCGTCTGCTCGAAAAACGAGGAGGCAAGAGTAATGAATCCCTTCCCTGGATCGAGCATCTTAAAGCCGCTGTCGTAGTTTGTAGCGATTCGGTCGCAAAGAGCAACAAAGAAGATATTTCGGGAAAGCTCCTTTTCGAACTTCTCGAGCAGCAAGGATTGCACGATATTGTCTATTCAGTGGTTGCAGATGAACGCGAGGCCATAGCAGAAAGGTTAGAATATTATCAGCAAACAGGAATTGATCTTTTAATTTTTACCGGTGGTACTGGGCTTTCGGAGCGAGATATTACACCTGATACTGTAGCCCCTTATATTACGACGAACATCCCTGGTATTATGGAAACAGCACGCCAATATGGCCAGCAACGTGTCAAGACGGCAATGCTATCCAGAGGCATTGCGGGGTTTGCAGACCATATGCTTATTCTCACGTTGCCCGGATCACCAAATGGAGTGCGAGAAAGTATTGCTGCACTTTTTCCACAGGTGCTTCATGTTTTTCAAGTTCGGGAAAACACGGGACATTAGGCTAAATTTCTCAGCTTTCGGACCTGCTGTTTGACTTGCTCCAGCGTTTGGTCAATTTCCGCTTCGGTGGTAAATCTACCAAGACTAAATCGAATGGAAGAAAGTGCATGCAGATCCGAAAGCCCCATGGCTTTAAGTACGTGTGAAGGACGGGAAGTTACTGCCGAGCACGCCGAACCACTAGATACAGAAATCGACTTGAGCCGAATGATTAGCTGTTCGGAAAGCGCACCGGGAAAACAGATGTTTGTTGTATTGTAGAGCCGTTGGGGACTATGGCCATTTCGGTATGCTCCAGTAATATCAAGTAGTTCAGTTTCGAGCGAATCCCTAAGATGAGCTACCCGCTGTTGATCCCACTCGAGTTCATCAAAAGCAATTCGAAGGGCTGCAGCCATACCGATGATTCCTGCTGTATTGAGTGTACCGCCACGCCATCCCTGCTGCTGTCCACCACCATGCATCAGCGGGAAAATATCTTGTTTTGCACGATCGGAAATATAGAGTCCTCCGATGCCCTTCGGACCATAAAATTTATGTGCAGAAAACACAAGAAAATCAACAGCAAGATCACAGAGATCAATTCGTATTTTACCGACTGCCTGGGTGGCATCACACAAAACGAACACGTTGCGCTGATGGGCAATTTCGCTTATCTCTTTTATGGGCAAAATAACACCTGTTTCATTATTCGCCAGCATAGCACAAACCAACACCGTATCTTGACGGATAATGTCCGTCAATGCATTCAGATCCAGCATTCCCTTGTCATCCACCTCAAGGTAAGAGACTTCAAAACCCAGCCGCTCCATAAAAACGCAAGCCTCCAGTACGGCTTTATGCTCAGTGACAATACTAACAATATGTTTCTTGACAGAAAACTGAAATCCCTTGATCGCTAAATTGATTCCTTCGGTAGCGCCAGAAGTGAAGATAATATTTTTTGATGGGACACGAAATGCGCTTGCAATCTCTTCTGTTGCTTGTTCGATAGTATCCTGCATCGTTAAGCTAAACAGGTGCAGCCCAGCTGGGTTGGCATAATAAGTTGTAAAAAAGGGAAGCATTTCATCTAATACCCGCTCATCTACTGGTGTCGTCGCATTATAATCAAGATAGATAAAATTTGAATCCATTCGTTTAGATAATTATCATCTAATTTACACAATAATTTTGTGGATACCCATTGATTCTTAACAAAAGGCTACGTCACGCCCATAAGTCAATAGCAACGTTATTATAGTAAAACTTTTGAACTATGAGCATTGTTCTTAACCAAAAATCGATAAGACTTTGTTTCTCCAAAGGAAAATAACCACTAAAGGCTCAAATAAATGTAGATTTTTTTTGTATAGTCAGGATAAATATTAATAACAATTTAGTTATCTAAAGATATGCCCGAAGGTCCTTCAATAATATTGATAAAGGAACATCTCCAAAAATTTGTAGGTGAAAAGGTAATAGGTACTTCGGGAAATGCCAAATTCGATAAATATTGGTTAAATAATGAAGTACTATCCGATATCAAAACCTTTGGTAAACAATTGTATTTGCTGTTTGATACAGCGGCCATACGTATTCATTTACTTATGTTCGGTTCTTACAGTATTGATCAACAAACCAAAACAGACAGAAGTCTACGCTTCATGATACAATTCGAAACCGGTAGTATTTTTTTCTACACCTGCTCGGCTAAAATCGTTGATAAAATCTTCTTGTCCGAAATCGATTGGGAAGCAGATGTGATGAGTCCTATCTGGAATCCCAAAAAAGCAAAGAAAAAATTGAAATCTTTACCAGATATTATGATTTGTGATGCCCTTCTGGATCAGAATATCTTTTCGGGTGTCGGCAATATTATTAAAAATGAGGTGCTTTTCAGAATCCGGGTGCAGCCCGAAAGTTTAATCGGAAAATTACCCGCAAAATTGATAGACAAACTAATTGTCGAAGCCCGTAATTACAGTTTTGATTTTTTACACTGAAAAAGAGAGTTTGTATTAAAAAAACATTGGTTGGTACATAATAAATCGATCTGTCCGAAATGCGGAGAAAGGCTAACTCGAAACCATTTGGGCAAAACCAAACGAAGATGTTTTTACTGCCTAAAAGATCAAAAACTTTACTAGCTAAAATATTTTCGATCTATGTATCCCCGCTATCGATCACCTTGGTCAGATTTTTTTTTCTTATCTTCTTTCACTATGGCCTTCGATAAAGGCCGGGTTTCGGGTGTGTTTCCGAAAGCACCTCCTTCCTTTTTCAAATCTTTTTCTTTTTCCTTAGCATCATTTGTAATACCCTTAGGATCATCGTAATTAATATTCATCATTCAGTACATTAAATATTTTATAAATTTATTGATCTTTTTATACATAACAATCGAACAGGCAAAATCGTTGATCGGCCAAATAAAACATAAGAAAGACAGCATTAAATAAGCCTTCGAATTCCATATATTTGAATAAATTTTTAAAATGAGAAAGAAAAAAAAGATTGTGCTTATTCAGGATAACGAAGATATTCTAAACATAATGGACGAAGTTCTGGAAGACGAAGGGTATGATGTTACTTCATCTTTGACCACAGAACCGATCGAAAAAATTGATAAAATTGACCCCAATCTAGTCATTGTTGACGAGCACATTAAAGGAACAAAAAGAGGATCAAAGGTTATCGAAGAACTTAAATCAGATCCTGATACCGAAGATATATCTGCGGTATTAACTTCCACATCCTTTGACTTGCCGACAAAAGCGAACGCATGCAAAGCAGATGATTTTATCGAAAAGCCTTTTGATCTCGATCATATGGTTGATGTCGTAAAGAAAAACTCCTGACATAAAAATCTGATAAGTTATGGGTAAGCTGAGGGTTGAATCATACAGCTGTTTATTTTACCTTTTTTATATAATATAATCCCGCCCGTGTTATACTTCTTTTATATTCCTTTCTAGATAATTGGATTAGGTATATGCACTGGGTAGAAATAATAATCCTAAGACTCCTTTAAATTTTTGATTGTACAAAAGAATAGCTGAGAGCGGGGTTAAGACCAGTTAAGAAAAATTTATCAACCATAGCTTATTTTAACTATATCATTACCCCCGTTTTTTAGCGATCAGTCTGGTTATTAGTATTAAAAGCAATCCTAAAAGCAAAAAGACTAAGGAAAGGCTCAGGCTATTGGTTAATACACGATTTATTCCCAATACGGAGACATCAACAAAAGGGTATGGATAAAATCCAGAAGACGCTCCATGCCACAAGGTATACAGTAAATAGAACATGGGATAAAGCAACCAACTAAATATCGAGCGCCATTGTATTAAAGGTTTATTAATTGAGCGCCACCAATAAATTAATACCAACATCGGAATAATCAAATGCAGGATTTCGTCAATAATCCTAACTATCCCTGTAGGCTGCCACAAGAAGCGTAAAACAAAATTGTAGATCAGTCCGACAATAAGAGTATATAGTGTCACAGCTGTGACCGTCACTAGCTTAACAGCAAAGTGTCCAATAGCACTATTGGGTAAGAGTACAATAGAGGTACAGCTAATTGCAACCATTAAATTCGTCAAAATGGTAAAATAGCTAAAAAAACGAATGATCAGCTCCAAATGCGAAATCGTTGAATTATTAATACTGATTAAAAATTGTGCAATAATTGCACCCCAACTTAATAGCGCTATGAAAGCTGCTAGGCTTTTCTGAGACAACGTCATGATCTATTTTTATACCCTTTAAAAATAGAGAATTTATTAAACAAAATCTAAGTACTGATATCATAACTTATCCATAGTGCAAAATCTCAGAATGTTAAGATGCTCACTATAGAGCGTCACGAAAATTACTATCTCGTAAAAAGATGCATGATAATTACACATTTGAGCTTGATAAAAGCTATTCTTTAATGATATAAAATTATTTTTTCAAATATAAGGTGATACCTTAACCATAATTGGTACATTGTTATAAAAGGTAACTATATGCACGGTGTTAGCAAATCAAAACGAGTAGCGGGGCGACAGGCACTTTTTATTAATTTATATAAAAGTGCGTTTCCCGCGGTCGCAAAGTATATAAGCCGCATGGGTGGCAGCTTTGATGAAGCCAAGGATGTATTTCAAGATGCTTTGGTTGTATATTATGAGAAAGCCATTTTAAATCCAATGGTACTGAAAAATGACATTGGCTATCTGATTGGGACGGCCAAGAACCTATGGTTAAAACGTTATTGTCAAACGAGTCAGAACCAACCGTTAGATGATTTGGAAATCCCCCTAACAATCGACGAATTGCCCTCCAGTAAGCGCTTGTTGAGATTCTTGGAAACTGCAGGACGTAAATGCATGGAGGTATTAAAGGGCTTTTACTATGACCAAATGTCGCTCCAAGAAATAGCAGATGAATTCGGTTATTCGGGAGTACGAAGTGCCACTGTTCAGAAATATAAATGCTTGGAGAAAGTAAGAGATAATATTCGAGAAAAATCTTTGGTTTATGACGACTTTATGGAATGAAACCCTACAGATAGAGACCCATATTATGGGGGAGACTGATCCTGGCGACTCATTGTTGTTTGATGCCCAATTATTGTTGGACGAGGACCTGGCCAGTAAAGTTATTGCGCAACAAAAAGCTTACTGTGTCATAAAACAATTTGGTCGCAAGCAATTGAAAAAGGAAATTGAAGTAATACACCAAACATTATTCTCACAACCTAAACATATACGATTTAGCCAAAAAGTAAAGCGGCTATTTAGAAAACCATAATCCCAGATATCATGAATATTGACAAAAATGAGTTCCGCAAATTTGCGGTCGGGCATTGCTATGTCCCAAAAGATCGAGTAGATACTTACATTACTAGCGTTGAACGCATCAGCACTCCCCTAGCAATGACGCCATACATTACTGAGGAACGCGAGCTTCGGGTATCGCAGATGGATGTATTTTCTCGATTAATGATTGACCGTATTATATTTATGGGAGCGCCCGTCGAATCCAATATCGCCAATATCGTACAGGCCCAGTTATTATTCCTTCAATCCGTTGATCCCAAAAAGGATATACATATGTATATTAACTCTCCTGGGGGGGAAGTTTATGCTGGACTTGGCATTTACGATACCATGCAACTAATTAGTCCAGACGTCGCAACGACCTGTACTGGAATGGCCCTTTCCTTTGGCGCGATATTGTTGTGTGGTGGCGCTGCTGGTAAACGGAGTGCCTTAGCACATGCACGGGTTATGATACATCAACCTTTGGGTGGAGTACAAGGACAGGCTTCGGATATAGAGATTACCGCCAATCAAGTTTTGAAAATAAAAAAAGAACTTTATGACATTATTGCCAAACATAGTGGACAACCTTATCAAAAAGTACATGATGTCAGCGACAGAGATCACTGGATGGTTGCTTCTGAGGCAAAAGAATTTGGTATAATAGATGAAGTACTGACCTAAGCGCCAATATGCTACTGATCGTAAACAATCGCTATTGATATCCTATTATCAATAGCGATTGTTAGTTTGGTTTGCTAAAATAACATGAACTATATATCTTTTCTACTTTTTTCCTAAACTCCAAAAATTCGACAACTGTATAATGAATAAACTATTGAAAAAAGCAGCAGCAGCTTTAGCGGCGGAAGTACGATATCATATCGATAATAGTCGAACAAAACCTCACCTCCCAGAACAAGAACGCAGAAGAAGGGTATCCATGAAAATGTCAAAAACGACAAAAAATAATTATACCTGATTTTTTCAATTTGATTGAGAAAAAATGATAAGGAACTAAAAACGATTACAACAAGACATACCGTTGAAAAACCCAAATTTATCAATATATTCAATATACCGATAAACCTTTCAAAAGGGTATTATCAGCGGAGTTCAGGTCATTAATAACAATTTTGTACAGAACAGATAGGGTTATGCTTATCAGAATATTGACCAGCAAAAATTGAAAGATAGTTTCTTTCATAACGTATAAATGCACAACCTTTTGTTATTTAACAAATTAATTTTGGTTCGGTCCCATTTCGTTCCCTACCAAAAAGATCTTATCTCACAAAAATGATAAATTCCAATATTCGGTATAGATATTATTTTCAAGTTCCGCTGATCAACCACCTGTAATAACATTTTTCTTCCCTTTTTCTTTACGGCTAACAATGTATTTTCCAGTAATGAAATTGATCGATTTTGTAATGATAAGCAATATGGCATAGCGCCAAATCAACTTCTAAAAAAATCTGAAGCGCTACCTACACAATAAGAGGTCTCTTTGTCAAAAAAATTGATTCAAAAAAACAAAGCTTATCTGCAATCAGGCTAAGATTTATTTACAATACTTGCATCAAAAATAGCCGCTATTTGTGCAAGAAAAGAAATTTGCTGCACATTGATTTTTCTCTTGGCCTCTTCCATCGTAAACCAGGCGCCACTGTCTATTTCCGGATAAGTTTGTATCCTACCCGATTTTGGTGGCCATTCCATCTGAAAATTATTACTGATAAGACGTTCTGGATCAATGTCGCCCTCAACAGCCCAGCACAGTACAATTTTTCCGCTTTTTTGCTTAACAGGATCTAATCGTATAAAACTTCCCCTGGGCAAATACCCAGTTTCCTCCTGAAACTCTCTCTTAGCTGCCTCCAGTTCACTTTCATTGTCCTCCACCTCCCCCTTGGGCACCGTCCACCATCCTTCGTCTTTTTTAGCAAAGAAGGGGCCGCCGGGATGGACCAGAAAAAAAGAAATTTCTGTTCCCTGGCATTTATACAGTAATATTCCGGCACTGAATCTCTTTTTGGTCATCTGAATAAACGCATTATAGGCAAGGCTTTACAATTATCACTAATTTCCAATTTTCAGAATGCTGTTTCTTATTTTATACAAATTTTCGGCTTAATATTCTTCCAAGTAGATCTTGTGAACGACAAACCTAACATTTTTACTGAATAATAGCATATCATCCACATCCTCAGAATCTATAGCATAAAGCGTATCTACCTCACCGCCATCCAAAAGTTCAGCATCTGGTATGAGCTCAAAAAAAGTGATTCCCTCTATTGTAGATAGTTCCTCAACCTTAATATAGGATACTCCTTGATTTTTCCAGATAGACAGAATCCCGCCAGAAAATAATTGATAAGTATTTGCTTGCATTGACATGTTGCAAATTAGGAAAAAATTGGCTTATTACAGCTCCTTTATAATTTCTCCAACGTCTTAATTACTTTTTCGTTCCTAGGATTGATTTCGAGCACCTTTTTATAATTCTGCTTCGCCTTGTCTTTTTGGCCTGCTTTCAGATAAGCTTCAGCTAAACTATCATATACATTTTCGCTCGTCGGATATAAAATCGTATTGACTCTAAAAATATCGATAGCCTGAGCTAGTTTTTTTTGATGTAGTAGTTCATAACCAGTTCCATTCAAAAAATCTTCAGCTAGCAATCTATGTGTGCTGTCCGCCTGTTTTGCCTGTTGATAGGCTTTTACTCCGGCTTCAAAATGTCCTTCTAAAATTAGTTCTAGAGGAACTTTGTCCTCCTTATCGAGCTGTGGGTTTCGGGAAAGGATCGTTTTATCACGTAAAATCTGTACAAGCTCGTGTTTACCTGTAGCTTTAGCTTTTACAAATCCTGCCTTAAAATCCCAATCGCGCATAGCGAATGTATCTACTCCCACTTTAATAAGTTCCACAGGGCTATCTAGATTCTGCATGGACATCAGTTTACCATTTTCCTGATATACCTTAATTACCCCATACTTGTCAGATCTATATCGACCAATGTAGCCATTAAACTCCTGAGCGGTTGATGGCAAAATTTTATTAACTGGTGCAATATAGTTGGGCCATTTATAGGTTAAAGCGACGGCACGGACAAGTTCATTAATAAACATTGGTTTGTTGGTATTGGTGAGCACAACAACTCCATCCCCACTTGTTTTGCTGCCGATAAAATAGGAACTGAACCCTTCATTCCAACCGCCATGGCAGAAATAAACCGATCCGGCATAATTTTCGATAAATACTCCCAAACCTATATAGGATTCTATAAATGGACTTGTAAACTCTTTTGCTGCATTTTTTGAAATAATGCGATTGCTTTTCCCATCCAGTGTGCGCTGAATGTCAATAACAAATTTGGCATAATCCTCCGCTGTTGACCATAAGCCAGCCGCAGCTTGCTCCGGATAGACATGATATCGTCCTTCAACGCGTCTGCCGTCCGCAGTATAAGCCGTTGCAGCGAACTTAGCCAGTTCAGCAGGTAGTGGCTGTGCAAAAGTGCTATTTTTCATACCCAATGGTGATAGCACTTTTTCATTCATAATGCTTGTATAATCTTTGCCCTCAATATCCATAAGCATCTGTTGCATTACGGTGTACCCGCCACCCGAATAACGAAACCCAGATCCCGGCAACTTATCAACAGAGACTGGGCGTGTGTTGGCTGGTTTCGCCCCGTTCAGGACCGCCACCGTCGAGGGAATCGCATCTGTAACCTGATATCCCGGAAATCCGCTTACCGTAAAACCAGCAGTGTGACTGACAATATTTTTGAGTGTGACCTTTTCTACCCTAGTCCATTCGTTATCAGGTACTTTCCATGATGTTAAATATAGGTTTACATCAGTATCGATAGCTAACCGACCAAGTTCTGCTTCTTTCAGAGCAGCATAAGCGCTTACTGGTTTACTCATGGAAGCCACCTGAAACAGGGTGTTTGTGGTAACTGGAGCTTTGGATTCGAGATCTACAACCCCATAAGTCTTACTCCAGCGGACTTTGGAATCTTTGATAACAGCGATACTCACACCCGGAATATGATAAAATTTCATCCGGGACGTGATATCCCAAGCAGGTTCGCCCGCAAAACGGACCGGAGGTATTAAAGCGGATTCAACATTGGAAATTTCTTTTTGCAAGTGACTGGTGGTCTGAGCAGGAGCTTCTGACATAATAAGTGCAAAAAGGGTAATGTATATTGGTTTTATGATCTTCATGCAATTTTGATTTTTAAATTTGCGTAACGCTGTTAAGTCAATTGCCAATTTTTTGCCAAAACAGTATACACCTGGCAAACAGAATATTACAAAATATCCGAGGTCATAAACTGGTCGCAATCGGACAGCGAATGTTCAGAACTGAACACCCTTCTAGCGCTTAGTAACATAACTTAAATTTTAATTTATTGAGAACCCATTATTCTGAGTCACCAAAGACAGATCAAGACTTGCAAACACTGCATAAACCAATGCAGATCATTAAGAATACTCTTTTGTCGTTTTTACCCCTTTAAATTGTCGTAAAGCCAACCTAAACCCACTGTCGAAAAATAATACATTTGATCATAACAATCAAACAATAATATAAATATGAAAACAAAGAACACATTAGGATTAATAATAGCAGTAGCCATTGCTTTATTCCTATCTTGCCAACAAGAGATAAAAACGAAATCAGATTCTTCAAAGGATGTCCCGAATACTAAAACAATTAAGAAGCCATCAGAAACTGGATATGTGAATCTCAATGGATTGAAAATGTATTATGAAGTATATGGTAAAGGTAAGCCAATTGTGCTACTTCATGGGTCATATATGACAATTCCATTGAACTGGTCAGACATTATCCCTATGTTTAACGGTCGAAAAGTAATTGTTGCAGAAATGCAAGGCCATGGCCGTACCAGAGATACTGCACGAAAAATCAGCTATGAAGGCATGGCTGACGATGTGTCTGGTCTTTTGAAACACCTTAAAATAGATAGTGCAGATATACTAGGCTATAGCATGGGAGGAGGCATAGCTTTTCAGCTAGCAATACGCCATCCTGAACAGGTACGTAGGCTTATTGTATTGTCGGGCAGTTATGCGCATGACGGTTGGTGGCCGGAGGTTGAAGCATCCTACTCTTCAATAAATGCCGAAATGTTTAAAGACTCTCCTATAGAAAAACAATACGAAAGTCTTGGCAATGATCCGAAACATTTTCCAGAATTTGTAAAAAAGGTGATCAGCATTGACCTTGAACCTTACGACTGGTCTAAGGAGGTAAAAAAAATAAAAGCACCCATTTTTATGGCTATTGGTGATTCTGATGGCATACAATATGAGCATGCTTTAACATTATTTAGAGCAATGGGAGGAGGAAAAATGGGAGATATACACGGACTGCCCAAATCTCGTCTTGCTATCATACCGGGCACAACCCATATTGGTATGATGTATCGAATGGATTGGTTAGTACCGATGATCGACGATTTTTTGAATTCTGATTTAAAAACAAGCGCTCCAACATTTTAATAGGAAAAAGTGTATGAACGCAACATCTTTACCTATTTTATCAAATGTGTGATAAAATAGGTTTCTCTTCTTTCTATTTAGTACTACGCAGTAATTGATCCCAAGTCAACGTATTTGGGTTTACTTGTCTACTCCTGAGTAGGCCACGTTCTTCTCCACCCTTATTCACTACATAAGCTAGTATTTCCGAAACATCGTTTGCTAAAGTCTCATTTGACAATAAATCATTTATACCTCTTGGAAAATTTACTGGCGACTTTCATTGGCGAAGCCAAAATCCATCTGCGGTTTCATGAACGTTCTATTGACCGGAGCCTACGCAGTTTATTAAGTTGGTCAAAGGGCCTAATCATTTCACAACTTTTAACTCTTGTCAAATTTTTAAACGGGCAATAAATCTTTTTAAAAAGTTTAATATATATTTATGTAACTAAAACTTATACATGTTAGAAAATTTCGCATTCTATCTATTTTTGGTACTATTGATTACCATGCTTATCATGCTGGCAAAAAAAATTCAGGTTGCATACCCTGTGTTACTTGTCTTAGCCGGGCTTTTGATAAGCTTTATTCCGGGCGTACCGCCTATAAAAATAGAACCTGAATTAATATTTATTATTTTTCTTCCCCCTTTATTGTACGAAGCAGCCTGGTCTACTTCATGGAAAGAACTTTGGCGATGGCGCAGAATTATTTTCAGTTTTGCTTTCGTTGTGGTATTTTTTACAGCATTATCAGTTGCGATTTTCGCTAATTATTTCATCCCTGGGTTTTCTTTGGCTTTGGGTTTTTTATTGGGTGGGATTGTTTCTCCACCTGATGCAGTGAGTGCTGGTGCGATTTTAAAATTTGTAAAAGTGCCAAAAAGATTGGCATCCATTCTTGAAGGTGAGAGCCTGTTGAACGATGCTTCTTCCCTAATAATTTTTCGTTTTGCGATGATTGCAGCCGCAACCGGACAATTTGTATGGTATGAAGCGGCAGGAAGCTTTGTGTGGATGTGTGTTGGTGGTGTTGGTATTGGCGTTGGAATGGCATATATTTTTTTAAAAATGCACAAGATTTTACCAACCGACCCAAACACAGATATATTATTGACTTTTATTGCACCTTTCTCCATGTATTTGGCAACAGAAGAGCTTCATGCTTCTGGCGTCTTGGCAGTGGTAAGTGGGGGATTGTTTCTCTCCTATCGCAGTCACGATTTCTTGAGTAGTGCATCTAGAATTCGTACTGTAACAGTGTGGGAAAGCTTTTGTTTTCTGCTCAACGGGGTGGTTTTCATGCTTATCGGTTTAGATTTACCTGAAATTGTCAACGGTTTGGGGGATACTGATATTTATACTGCGATCGGATATGGTATTGCGGTTACAACAGTTTTAGTTATTGTAAGAATTTTCGCCGGCTATGCGGCAGTAATCACCACATTAATTATGAGAAATTTCATTACCGTTGCTGATGCGCAGTCCCCCGGTTGGCGTACTCCTATGATTATTGGATGGACCGGAATGAGGGGTGTAGTTTCTTTAGCTGCGGCGCTTTCAATCCCTTTGACATTAGCTGATGGAAGTCCCTTTCCACAGAGAAATCTGATCCTTTTCGTCACATTTGTCGCCATTCTCCTAACATTGCTTGTTCAGGGGCTCACCCTTCCTTTTTTATTAAAAAAATTCCCATTGATAGACCGAGATTTTGTGCGAACAGAAAAAGAAATCGATTACGAAATTCAAAACAAACTTGCTCAAGTAGCAGTCGACAAAATTCGCCAGGATTATGCGGACAAAGTAGACAGCTTTCCCACATTAAAGGACCAGTTACAGAAATATGAAAATCAATTGACTAGTTCTGAAATCATCATTAATTATGCTGAATACCGAAAAATTTATATCGACATTTTAGAGACTCAAAGAACCTGGCTTATCAATAAAAATCGTGAAGAACTTTTGTTGGACGAGGAAATTATTAGAAAACACCTACGTTTGCTGGATCTTCAGGAAGAAAGAATGAATATGAAAAGCTAGTCCTATTTTGTAACTTCGATTTTATATTTTACAAAAATAGGTTATAACCATCGTAGAAAATTATTTAAGAAGTAATATTATGGATAAAATTGGCTTAACAAAAGATGCTGGCTGGCAATATGGAATCAGAAGAACGGTAGATTTACCCCTAGAAGAAACCTGGGATTATTTGTTCTCTAAGAATGGATCTGAAATATGGGCAGATCATGTTCAGACAGACTTCAGCACATTTAAAAAATATTCTCACATCCGGACCAAATGGAAAATGAGAGACTGGAATGATGATGCCAGTTTTCAACTCCGAGTGTTACCAAATCTAAGGACAAAAAAAACAACTATTGCAATACATATTGACCAAATCAGGAATGAGTTACACCGAGACCTGGCAAAAAAATACTGGAGCAGTGTTCTCGCGAAAATTATAGAAAATTTAAGTTCTCCCAGCAGGCACTCAAAATAACTTTTTAGCATAGATATTGTATCCAAACTGGTATAGTAAATACGATCTTCAATCAGCTTTGCAATCAAATCGAACTATCAATGCTATTTTAAAAAAAAGGATTAAACGATGTCGCCTTAACATACAATATTTTATAGACTGTCTACCAAGTGCCAACCGAGTAACAGACCAATGATAAGGAAACAGGCAGACATCAAAGCGATTCCATAAGACCCGTAAGTAAAACTTTCCTCCTCAATTTGTTTTGCCACTTTTCTATATTTAATATACGCCAATACAACTGTAACGGCGCCAATAATCACAATAGAAATACCAACAATACCTGAATATTCATGCTCAATATCCATTGCTTTTTTTGAATTGAGCATCAATGTCACCTGCTGTATAAATAAGGAAAACTTGACAACGACAAAACCAAATCCCATAATACCCAAACTTGTGGTTATCCAGGCTAAAAATGTGCGTTCATTGGCCAAATGATCGTTAATCCTTTTTGAATTGTTTTTTTCTATCATAATGTTTACGGATTTTTTTTGAGCGTAAAACAATGCTCCAAAGGTATCTTACAATTAAAACCATCCCCAGACTAATATTGTTTAACTCGGAGGAAGAAACAAATAGCTTTGACATATACTATCATTAAGAAATGAGATAAATTCTTCATACCGGGAAAAATACCTGTTCGGAGAGTTTTTTTGCGGTTTACACTGTGTGCTCTACGGATTACGCATTTGAAAACTACGGATATAGAACAAAAGTACTCTTTTGGGTATAGCTTTTGATTTATAAAACGAAACAAATGTACCACCTTTATCATAGTACTTAATATGGAAAATATAGATCAACAAGCAAAAAAAATGGGTTTAGAAAAAGGATATTATCTATTGTTAATGGCAATTTTGGACATCCCGGTCAATACTGAGAATGACGACGCTAAAAAGAGCTAGAATATGAAAAGAATAGTTATTTTAAGCACTTATCCACCTCAGGAGTGTGGATTAGCAACTTTCACTAAAGATCTTAGACAAGGCATGAGCGCAGATCAAAATACGGTCATTGATGTGATTGCTGTATCTAAATTCGGTAGCGAACGATTCGATCCAACGGTACGCTTTGTTATCGACAAAGAAAGATTGGACAGTTATATCCAAGCTGCTCATATTATCAATGAAGAATACGATTATTGTATCCTACAGCACGAGTATGGTATATTTGGCGGCGCTGATGGAATATTTATCAACCAGCTTACCCACCATTTAACGATACCTTTATTAACGATATTCCATACCATATTGCAATCTCCCTCATTACGACAAAAGGAAATCATGGAATTGCTTATTATGAAATCGCATGCAGTTGTATCCTTATCGCCAAAAGGAAGTGAGTTGCTCATCGAATTATTCCCTACAATTGACGTTCAGAAAATTAAAGTCATCCCACACGGTGTACCGCAATTTGACTATAACCAGGGATTGGCAAAGTATCGACTCGGACTTCAAGATAATTTTGTGATGATGACTTTCGGCTTAATTGGTAGAAGTAAAGGATTAGAGTACGCTATCCGTTCCTTAGCGGGGCTCGATCTACCGCATTTTAAATATCTAATCGTAGGCAAAACACATCCAAATGTTCTAGCACATGAAGGTGAATCTTATCGTTTTGAATTACAAAGTTTAGTGGAACAGTTAAAATTACAGGATAAAATAGTTTTTATTGATGAATTCTTAAATGATGATCAATTAAAAGAATATTTATCCGCATGCGATATTTATTTATCACCCTACCAACATGAACAGCAAATCAGTAGTGGAACCCTATCTTTTGCCGTAGGTGCGGGTGCTGCTGTCATTTCAACACCATACTGGCATGCGACAGACTTATTGGCGGATGAACGCGGAATTCTGACACCTTTTAACGATGTCGAAACCATGGGTAAGAATATCAGAATATTATATACCTCTCAACGACTGCTTGCTTGGCATCGTTTCAAAGCACGCAGCTACGGTGAACAGACCACATGGAAAATGGTTGCGAAAATCTATCTGGAACTTTTATTAACACTATCGACCCCAATACGGTCATTGGTACAATACAAAAATTACCGCGCGTTTGATCTTAAACAAGAAGCATAAAACTAAGAAAGTCTCTCAAAATAGAGAGACTTTCTTAGTTTTTTATCACTTTGAGATAAAGTAGCTAAGCGGATTAAAAACATTATATAAACTAACTCCATTATTCAGCCGTTATCCTTCATTTAGTCAGTATTGAATTAAATGCCTGAAGAGCTTTAGACGTGTAAATAAATTGTGCTTCCTCGGGCATAGTTGTTGGTTCTAATTCCACTTTTTCTGTAAGTAGTATATCGCTTTGATATGCAATTGAAAAAAAAGCGAATAGTTTCCCCTTAGATTCTTTTACTATAGTTGCATATCCCGTTGTTGCTATCCCCCAATCAGTTTGAAATAAAGTAGATACGCTGATCGCCATTTGTTGAGTTACTAATGGAGATACACAGTCACATCTCTTTGCCTCCAATGGATCGACTCCTAATAATCGGATTTTTTCGTCGGGGGCATATACTGTTATGCCTCCAGCAAATACATTTGTCGCATTTTTGATTTGCGAGCAAGCAAACTGCATAACTCCTGAAGTCACGCTTTCAGCAACTGCAACACGGCCATGAGAATTGGCTAGCGAACTTTTAATTTGTTCCAGCAGTGACTTAGGAAACTCCATTTTAATCATAGCTTTTAAATTTATTGATTTAGTAAATTAATCTATACAACCGTATATATCCTAACATCGGGTGTATCCACAACTAACGATTTTAGAGCAGCAAGCATATCATTATTGTATAGCTCAGTAGATAAAAATGCGTGTGCATCATCAGCGGTATCAAAACCATATAACAATTGGATATATTCATCTCCGACAAGTAATTCAATTGAAGTAGCGCCTTTTATCTGGTCAAGAAATGGTTCCTGAAATTTGTCATACACACCCGATGCTGCTCCCCTATTGGCGCTATTAATTTTTAAGGTAATTTGTAAATAAGCTTTTGCCATGTTGTCAATTTTTACGGTTAACTATTATCATGGTTTCCTCGTCATAGAATAGGCTACTGTAAATTATACATCCGCAAACTATAGCTCAAAAGGAACCTTAACACTTTAACAGCAGTCAGCCACAGTTCGTTTGTTTTATTTATTTATAAAACATTCATTAAACAGATGTTGTTCTTATAAAAACATATCAATATTATGGGAAATTTATTATACATCATTGCCGTTATTTTAGTGATTATTTGGGCAATCAGTTTTTTCGGAGGCTATGCTACAGGCAACATAATCCACACATTGTTGGTTATAGCAATTATCGTTGTGTTGCTACGTGTCATTCGTGGATCAGCTTAAATATTGATCTAGCGTTACTATTTTATCTAAAATCCAGTCTTAGTCACGGCTAAGACTGGATTTTAGATATACTTATTTTTAGTACACAGATAACTTATCAAACTCATTTAAAGTCTCCAATAAAAACTTTTGCCATAAATGACAGAACTTAAATATAAATGTCTAAGCAATCCTCCAAGGTGTTATATGGACTTGCTTCATAGATTAGCTATTAATTGCTATAACTGAGAGCTGCCTTTAAATCAATTTGCTTACCAAAGTAAAACGGAGCGGTTAAGCATTGTCTTTAAAAGTAACGTAACTTATTTAGTTGATATTTGGTTTTTGAAACCAAATATCAACTAAATAATAATTTTAAAATTTTTGTCTGTTGCCAATAAAACAATGCTAAGAATACACATCATTAATGAATTGTAAAAATGATGATATTCTCCATGAGCCATATGTGCCGTAAAAGCACCAACTGCAAATGGAAGCAAAAGTAAGACCCCTACAGTTTTGAATTCTGGTTTGTACAAACCAATCAGAAGAAATAAAACACCCAGCAACTCGCAGACTCCGATGCCTAGCGTCCAAGTTTTATTAAAACCTAAAGAATCCATGCTTTGCATCATGGACTGTTTCTGAAAAACTTTGAATAATGAGGCATATCCAAATACATACAGGTAATAGGCATAACTCAACCAATGAACGATAAATTTTATAGTTTCCATTTTATACTTTATTAGATGAGCTACAAATTTCTTTATTAAATTGCATGAATAACAGTACGCACGAAATTGTGTGATACGAACAGAAAAGTAAGTATGAATAAGAGAAAAGAAAATTCCACCAACCATATTAACGAAACCTATTGGAAAGATCATTGTGGAATTGCTTTCACATTATCTGCTATAGGTGGAAGATGGAAAATAAATATTCTTACATATCTTCTCCATGAAGGTAGGTTACGTTATGGTGAACTACGAAAAAGGCTCGTCGGTATTTCAGAGCGTATGCTCATCGCTAAATTAAAAGAACTTGAGCAGGGCAGACTGGTCAATCGTATTGTCTATCAACAAGTACCCCCGAAGGTTGAATATGAACTAACGGCATTGGGACGCTCGTTGGAAAAGATTTTAATCCTTATGGATGAATGGGGTGAGACAAATATGTAAAATAGAGTCCCTGCATTTGATTATACAAGGATTCTATTTTATTGTTGTTACTCCAGATTTCGGTTCACAGCTTTCATTTGACTGTGGGCATTAATTTTTGGAAAGTGCATAAAGCGCAAAGGTACCCAACCAATGTGACCCCATATAGTCGTCTTTAGAAGTAATATTGGGCAATGAATATTTCAGATGTTTATTGGCTAAGCCATGCAGATGATTTAGCTCAGGAAGTGCCTTTGCAATACCATTTAGACAGGTCGCCCGGCTAAAATTTAATCCATCTAAATGAACCAGGTGGCCGTCGGTACGGTCTTTCACAATGCCGGGTTCCAAGTTAAAATCTGGATTGAAAAGATCAGGCAGAAAATCCTTTAGCCATTTTCGATATTCATCCTGTCTTAAAACCATACTCATGCAAAGTGACTCCTCAAGACAGGGTGAAAGGAAATCGCTTCCGCTAGGTTCAAAGGTGATATTACAATTTTTGTCGTGATCGTATAGCCTTACAGCATTTGTCATTAATGATTTTTCGAAAGCAACCTGATTTGTTCCCCGGGCATAATCCAATGCCAGCGATAGGCCAAAAGCAGAATTATCATGATAACCGGTTCGAATCGGATAAACCAATTTTGGTAAATATTCCTGATATGCTTTCATGATATGTTTTGTCATCGGATCGAGAACTTTTGCCCAACGCTCCGCGTCTGGATCTTTCCAGGTTAGTAGTTCTTTTTGCAATTGCAACAACCAGGCCCAACCATAGGTGCGTTCAAAGTTTTTATTATTCTTATCCTGAAAGAAGGCCAACTCTGTTGCTGCATTTTCCGCGGTAATATTCTGATTAAGCAATTTCCTGATTACGCCGGACTTGTCTAAATCAGGAAATTGCTTTAAAATTCGCACGATTGACCAATAACCATGAACCGAGGAGTGCCAATCAAAACATCCGTAAAAAATCGGATGCAAAGCGCGCGGCCCCTTCAAATCCTTGTCACTTCCAAGTACTTGTCCCAATTTGTTCGGATATTCAACTTCAATACAATGCAATGGTAGTGTAAGCAAGTGCTTTGCCTGCGTACTATCCAATTGTATGGGTGCATTATTTGTACTATTATTCACCTTGATCTCTGAGTTATTGTGGCAAGAGATACCCAATGCTGAACTACAAATCAGTCCTATTATTCTTTTCATTTTTTTAAGCTTTTATTCCAACTTTTCAAGATGGAGTTTGTTATATTACCAAGTTTTACGCAACTTGGTCCTTAGGCCAAGTTCTTAACGCATCAGGCTCATAATCTACTATTATATTACTCTTTAACCGAAGTTTCTTTAAGTAACTGTGCCACCAAAATTGGAACCGCCGCCGTAGCTGCTTCTTCAAAACATTGTATTCGACCTAAAGTTGTACTATTCGGAATCTGTTTGTCGATTAAGAAAGACCGGCAATAATTAGGCGCAAATTGTCGCAGCCCGGCCGCTGGATAAACCTGCAATGAAGTTCCGATAATAATAAGGATATCTGCTTTTGAAACATAGGACATTGCCCGTTCAATCTCCGGAACCGCTTCGCCAAACCACACGATATTCGGGCGCAGTTGACTTCCTTTTTCACAGAGATCCCCCATTTTTATTTCATCACCTTCTATCGGGTATACCAAACGATCATCAATGGACGACTTGGATTGATCCAACCGACCATGTAAATGTATAATCTTCGTAGAGCCAGCCTGCTCGTGCAACAAATCGACATTTTGTGTGATGATTGTGACCTGATAGGCAGATTCCAACTGACATAAAGCGAGATGCGCTGCATTTGCCCTTGCGGCCAGCGCCGCCTTGCGTCTAAGGTTGTAAAATTCCTGAACAAGCGCCGGATTTTTCTTCCAGCCGTCAATAGAGGCTACAGCCATCACATCATGTCCCTCCCATAGTCCATTTGCATCCCTAAAAGTAGGTATCCCACTTTCGGCAGAAATCCCCGCTCCTGTTAATACAACGATATTTTTCTTTTCCATGTGCTTGCTTAGTCCCTTAAAAATAAATAAATCTGATGAATCTATTGGCCTCGAAAGGATAACTTTTTAAATAAGAGACGAGTTCACTACTCGTTTATCAATTTGATAGCGTAGTTATCAGGAAGCTCCAGCCGAATAGAATCTTTGCTAGCGGCGGCCTTTCGATTCATCTCATCGAAGGAACGCTGATAATAAACAAAAGCCTTATTGGGTATATGCAAATCTTTTGCCTGTTTTACAGCAAAATGATAACGGTTATCCGACAACTTGACATGCTTATAAATACGATAGGTTACAATTTGAATCTGTACCTTGTCAAACTTCGGTATCGTTTTCAAATCAGCCGGTTCATGAAAGTATTTCTCATTGAAATACATAAATTCGTCTGATTTGGCCAGCCATTTCAGATTTATTTTTCCCTCAACCACTTTGTTCGCTAGCGAATCCGCACGTTGTCGTTCCATTTTATTTCCATCTCCGGCAGTACAGCAAACACATAGTGCGACCGCCGACAGGGATGCAAGAAAAGTATGCAATAGGCTCATCTGTCTAATTTAGTATAAAAATATTTCACACCATAACAGCTACATCAAAAATTATTGTAGATCAGATAAAAAAGCCCGAGATGCTAACATCTCGGGCTCAAATAATTTATTCAGCAGTAATTAGAGATTATTTTCAATCGCGCCAACTTCCTCGCGGTGCAATGCCAAAGGCGAATCCAATAACACCGCAATAACAGTCATATTTTTATCCAAGCGTTCCTTCGGAGCCTGAATATAAACTATGCCAGGAATACTGCTCCAGTAAAGTTTATTGAAAATTTCATGATTGATCATGGATCCTTCACCCACCAGTCGAATCCGAGCGATACCGTTTTTTATTCCTTTAAGCGCAATAGGTCCTGTTGGTGTCCCTTCAACAAAAAGATAAAGGGTCTGACGATCCTTTGAAAGCGCGCTTAAACCTTCATAATGTCCTTCCGGAAGTCCCTTCCCTGTTTCATAAAGTGCCTCAGCATGATTTTTAACCCAATCTAAAACGGCTGGATTCGTCAAATTTCCAATAGGTAATTTTGCTTCCATACCATCGAATGTCAAACCGGAATGATCAAAAATATTTTTCCCAGTATGGAGGGTCGATGCAATTTGGTTTAATGCAGTATTAGTTTGCTTGTTGTCGAGTACAGCCTGTAATGTAATAGCTTCCTCCTGGGGTTCATGCCACTGTACCTTGTCTTTGAATGTCAAGGCGAATACTGTGACGTCCTGATCAAAGTTAACTTTTGTCAGGTCCAATTGCACTTTTTCATCCAGCGATACCGCAGTTACCTTAGACCTGGCATCTCCAACAACAGAAACCGCCTGAATAGCGCCATTCAGCATCCCCTTTAACTGCAATTGCGGTTTTTGTTCATATACATAGAGATAGAGGGTTTTTCCATCTTTTGACAAAGCGGACTTCCCATTGTAATTTTCGAATGGAATACCCGCTCTCGTGCCATATATCGCAGAAGCGTGTTTATCCGTCCATCTTCCCAACTGCTTCAAAATATTCACCTGCTCTTCGGGAATACTGCCATCAGCTTTCGGGCCGATATCCAAGAGGAGATTTCCTCCCATGGAAATACAATCTACCAGAGTACGGATAATCATATTGGGCGATTTGTATTTCTTGTCAAATGGCTGATATCCCCAAGAGTCATTCATGGTATAACAAAGCTCCCAGAATTTAGTATCTGGCCGGCTTACTGGAATCCCCTGCTCAGGAGTCTCGTAATCGCCATGATGATTCAAGCGCGAATTAATAATAATGTTCGGGTTGTATTTCCGCAAAAGCGACAACGTTTCCTTGGATTTCCACTCCTCTGCACTATGTTCCCAGTCTCCATCAAACCAGATCAATTCGGGTTTATATTGCTGCGATAATTCGCTGAGTTGTTTTTGATAATATTCGACATAGTGGTTCCAACGATTAGGCTCTTTGACAAGTTCGTATCGTTTTCTTGCGCGTGTAAATACATCGTAATAAGGATGGCTCCAATCCGGCAAGGAATAATAGAGCCCCGTATGCAGTCCCTCCTGCTGAATAGCCTGAACAAAAGGTGTAATAACATCCTGTTTGGCAGCGGCATCTCTTAGGCTTGTAATGGCTTTATCGGCCCGAGTATTCCACAAGGAAATCCCATCATGATGTTTCGTTGTAATCACAGTATACTTTGCTCCTGCTTGTTTGATCAGTTTAGCCCACTCCTTTGGCTTATAATTTTTGGCTGTAAAACCATCAAGCTGTTTGATATAATTATCATAGTTAATATAATTATTGAAGAATGACCATGACTCTGAGATCCCGTTAACAGAGTAGATCCCCCAATGAATAAAAATCCCCAACTTGGCGTCTTCAAACCAATCCATTTTTTGTGCTGAAATAGTGTTCTGAGCGCTGACGTTGAAACACGCCGACGCTAAAAGAACAAAAAGAGAAACCTTTTGAAACTTCATAGAGCTAAATTATCGATTACATAACGAGTTTAAGCCAGCAAAATACATATAAATCACCAGAATTTTATTGTGTAAGCGATAAATTACAGCGAAGACGCTCTTGCTAAACCGAATAACTTCAAAACATTTAGATCAGATTGTCAGGATATAGATCTAGCAAGGAACAATTATAATTGTATTTCAACACAAATTTATCTATGTTTGGAGGGTATGATCGAATTATATACAGACGGTGCGTCAAGTGGAAATCCAGGTCCAGGGGGTTATGGAACTATCTTAAGGACTATTTATACAGGCGACAATGAGGCATTTAAAGGTAAATTGATAGAAAAAGAATTTTCGGGAGGGTATAGAAAAACAACCAATAACCGTATGGAGCTGATGGCCGTTATTGTAGGGCTCGAAGCTTTGAAAAACTTAAACCAACCGGTTACAGTATACTCTGATTCCAAATATATCATCGATGCTATTGACAAAAAATGGGTACATGGATGGATCCAAAAGGGCTTTGCTGGTAAAAAAAATAAAGATCTGTGGATGCGTTTGATGAATGTTTATAAACTACATAAGGTCAAATTGGTTTGGGTAAAAGGCCATGCTGGGCATCCTTTAAACGAACGTTGCGACCGTTTGGCTGTGGCTGCATCCAAAGATAAAACCAATTGGAAAATCGACACGGTATTTGAAGTCGAAGAAAACAAATAAAATTAAGCATTGTCAAAGTCAATTTTGAGAAGCTAAAAGCTCATCGTATTTAGGCTTTGCAAAGGGCAGTATGTCGTAGAGTAAAACTATACCATAAAGGAAATAAATTCACCTTAATAGACAAAGCTTATTAGTATAACAAACACCTACTCCCTGAGACAGCGACAACTTAATACAAAATAAGCCCGATGACAATCGAGCTTATTTCTTAAAAATGCTTAAACAATTTTACCCCATTAGAAATACTTCCAAAAAAACTTCCGATCAGGCTGTTCTATTCTCCGCTTTCTTTGGCTGCAAGATATCTTTCTGCTTCAAGCGCTGCCATACAACCGGTACCGGCCGCAGTAATTGCTTGACGGAATATATTGTCCTGTACATCTCCACAGGCAAATACCCCAGGTATATTGGTGGCCGTACTATCTGGCTTAGTAATCAAATACCCTATTTCATCCATATCCAATACTCCTGTAAATAATTCAGTATTTGGTTTATGACCGATTGCCACGAAGAACCCCGTTACTTCCAGATCTTTTTCAGACTGGTCTTTGTTGTTAATCACTCGGATTCCAGTCACGACCTGACCATCACCTAATACCTCTTTTGCTTCGGAGTTATAATGTACTTCAATATTTGGCGTGTTCATTACGCGGTGCACCATTGCTTTGGAAGCACGGAATTCATCACGACGCACCAACATATGTATTTTCGAACATAATTTTGCGAGATAAGTTGCCTCCTCTGCGGCAGTGTCGCCGGCACCTACGATTGCGACTTCTTGATTTTTAAAGAAAAAACCATCACACACCGCACAAGCTGATACCCCAAAGCCGTTATATTTTTGTTCAGATTCCAAGCCCAACCACTTCGCTGTTGCTCCTGTAGCAATAATCACCGTGTCTGCTGTAACTTGTACTGTCCCGTCTATTTCTACGCGATGTACATCGCCTGTGAAGTCTACTTTTGTCACATAACCAAAGCGTACGGAAGTTCCAAAGCGTTCAGCTTGCTCCCGTAGATCTTCCATCATAACTGGTCCTGTAATCCCTTTTGGATACCCCGGAAAATTGTCCACTTCTGTTGTTTGTGTTAACTGCCCCCCCGGTACAATACCTGTATAAACCACTGGCTTCATATCCGCACGAGCTGCATAAATTGCTGCAGTATATCCCGCTGGGCCCGAACCAATAATCAAACATTGTACATGCTCCACTTCTTGTTTGAATTCCATAATCCTTTTTCTAAGCTATTAATAAAGTTATTTTTTAAATTTATCTTGCAATCCTTTCAGCATATCCAGAGAGATACTTTGAGGTGCCTCTTCTTTTTGCTGATTGAATTCCTTTTTAGCGGTTTTTTTATCCTCTACCGAATGGGTGGGTGCCGCTTTCGCTTTTTGCTCACTTTTTTCTTTCTTATATCTTATCCAGATATTTTCCAGTACTTTTTTGGTATATAGCGGAAAATCTCCATTCTGCATCCAGGCGTAATAACTCGGCTCTTGTTCAAATACCTCCATAATAGGTTTTCCCTTGTGTTTGCCGAAATTAATAGTTTCCAAGCCATCTTCGTTATATACAATGCGGCCCGCAAAATCCACAGGCTTACTTAAGTTTGTAAATTCATGTAATGCAGCTACGTCGTTGACGACAGGATAAGATATAACACCATGGCGATCCTCAAATGCAGATCCCTCATATTTTGTCAATTGTGCTTTCAAAACTTCATAAGTAGCACGTACGTCCGCTTCAGCAGTATGCGCATTCTCAAGATTCTCATCGCAATAAAATTTATACGCGGCCTTTAATGTGCGCTGCTCCATTTGATGGAAGATGTTCTGTACATCAACAAAGGCACGCCCTTCCAAAGAAAAATCTACGCCTGCACGTAAAAACTCTTCCATGAGCATGGGTACGTCAAACTTATTTGAATTATATCCTGCCAAGTCCGACTCGCCAATAAAGGCGGCCAGTTCTACTGCAATTGCTTTAAATGTTGGCGCATCTTTAATGTCCTCGTCACGAATGCCATGGAAAAACGTTGATTCCGCAGGAATCGGTCTTTCTGGATTAATTTTCTTCGTATATACTGTTTCCTCACCACTGGGCATCACTTTCAAAAATGATACTTCTACAATTCGATCAGTCGCAACATTAACTCCTGTCGTCTCTAAATCGAAAAATACCAATGGTCTTTTTAATTTTAATTCCATGCTGGATCGTATGCTTTTTTAACAAAAATCAAAAATACAAAGTTGGATTTGATTTTTGTAGTTCACAAAATTTAATTTACAACCGTTTGATGAATTGGTTTCAATTGATTGAACTTGCCCACAACAACCTTTACCATTTGGTCGAAATCGAGATATTTATTTGCTATATCACGAGCTTTTTCGGGCGTCATCGTTTTAATCTGCTCCATGTAATAAGAATAATACGTCAAGCCCATATCGTTCAACAACACACTTTTGAATTTATCAGCGTGAGAAAAAATACTCTCGAGTGATCCTAACATAGATCCTTCCATATACGTTTTCACCAGCTCTACTTCTTCATGCGTAGCTAATGCAGTCTTTAAGAGATTGATCTCCTTTTCTATCTCCACCAAAGTCGCATTAGTTACGTCCACCCCCACTTCTGTCGCAATCGTTAAAAAGCCAGTATGTTTCAAGGTAGCCACCGCAGAACCGATACTATAGGTATATCCTTTTTCCTCACGGATATTACGCATCAAACGTGAACCAAAAAACCCTCCTAGCAGCGTATTTACAAATTGTAGAGCAGGATAATCCGCATGTGTCCTCGAAATGGTCTGAGTCCCCAGACGAATGGCCGACTGCAATGCATTCTCTTTCTCTTCGTAAGCCAGACCAGCTACTTCTTGGAATAATATAGGATGATCTACATTAGCGCATGTCGTTTCACTCCTCCACTCAAGTCCAAAGATCTGCTCCAGCTCGTTGATTAGATCGTCAGAAACATTCCCCGAAACGATCAAGGTACAATTATTCGGCACGATCTCTTTTTGATATAACGCAACTAATTGATCCCGATCGATCGCATCATAATCCTCCAATTTTGGTGTACGCCCATAACGATTGCTCTCTCCAAAGACCAAATTGTAGAACTTCCGCCGCGCTAGGTAGTCATTTTTCTGAACGGACACCTGAAACTTTTGTTTATTGTTGCGAAGATAGGTATCAAGCTCCTGTTGCGGAATTGATGCTTCTGTCAGAATCTCTTTAACAAGTGGCAGAAGTACTTGACTGTGTCTATTCAATGTATACAAAGAGAGTGAAGTAATATCAAAAGAGTATTCAGGTACAAGAAAAGCACCATAAAAATCTACCTTGTCGGCAATCTCTGCACTTGACATCGTCATCGTCCCCTCTTTGAGCAAAGCGCTTAATGCACTATTTAGTAATGGATTTTCACTTTGCGCATCCAGGTATTTATTCTCAAAAATCCATTCGATACGAACAAGTTCCTGTTCAGGAGAGTGAAATATATATACTGGCAAGCCGTTTGCGAATCGTTTTTTAACAGGCTTTTTTAAAGTTATATTGCCAATTTCACGAAATTCCGGTGCCTTTGTTCTATCCAACATGTCGTATCTCCTCCTCTTGTGCTTTATACATTAATATTGATGCGTTCTCACGATTAAAAATAGCCTGTGCTTGCTGCCGCACTTGTTCAGCAGTCACGGTCAAATATTTCGAAACTTCGGTGTTGATACCGTCGGCGTCGCCAAGCAACTCATGAAAAGCCAAATTCATTGCCTTATCCAAGATCGATAATTCTGCAAATACATTTGTTGACTCCATTTTATTTTTAACTTTTTCCAATTCGACATTAGACACCAATTCTTTTTTTAGGAGATCAAGTTCAGCCCATACGGCATTTTCGGCGTCTTCTAAGGATATTCCCTCGGATGGTTTACCTTCAATTACAAACAAGTTATTGTCAATACTGCCCATTACATAGGCATTTAGTTCACTAAATAGTTGCTCTTCTTTCACCAGTCTGCGGTAGAGCCTTGATGAAGATCCTCTAGAAAGAATATCCGACAACAGATCCATAGCAAAATAACCTTCTTCCAGCCGGGCAGGCCCATGGAAAGTCATATAAAGGGCGTCCAGTGGTACAGGCGCAAAAATTATCTCCCTTCTCAATTCTTTTTGTATGGGCTCCTGTGGAAGTTGGCGGATGTATTTTTGACCGGGATCAATATCACCGAACCATTTTTGGACCATAGATTTAACGTCTTCATAATGTACATCCCCTGCAATCACCATGATTGCACTCTGTGGATTATAATGTAATTTAAAGAATGCTTTAACGTCCTCCATGGTGGCATCTTCAATATGTTTCAACTCTTTTCCAATGGTTGCCCAACGATATGGATGTACCTTATAAGCCAGAGGTCGCAATTTAAGCCAAGCATCACCATAGGGCTGATTAAGATAGCGCTGCTTAAACTCTTCACTCACCACACTCCGCTGTACTTCAAGGCTCTGAGGCGAGAAAGCCAAGCTCAACATTCGATCAGATTCTAACCAAAGTGCAGTTTCTAAATTAGAAGAGGGCAAAGTAATGTAGTAATTAGTGATATCATTGCTGGTAAAGGCATTGTTTTCACCGCCTACTTTTTGCAATTCAGTATCAAAGTTTGGAATATTGACGCTACCACCAAACATCAAATGCTCGAACAAATGGGCAAAACCCGTTTGTTCTGGAGATTCATCTCGCGCACCTACATCATACAATATATTTACACAGGCCATTGCTGTGTTATGATCCTCGTGTACCAAGACACGCAAGCCATTTTCTAACGTAAACTTTTGGTATGAAACCATCTAATTCTTTTTTCGATTATTAAATCCAGTTAACACCTTTTCGCAATAAGGATAAGGTTTTGGCTTCTTCGGAGCCTTCTTCGGGTTGATGATCATATACCCAATTGGCTTGGGATGGTAAACTCATTAATATGGACTCTATGCGTCCATTCGTCTCCAATCCAAATTTGGTACCAGAATCCCATACCAAATTAAATTCGACGTAGCGTCCACGGCGGATCAATTGCCAATTTTTCTGCTTATCATCGAAAGTTTTATTTCTATTTTTATCAACCAATACCGTATAAGTTGGTGCGAAAATACGTCCTAAATCACAGGAAAATGCAAAAATTTCTTCCATAGACATTCCTGTTTTCTCGGTATTTAACTTATCATAGAATACTCCACCTATTCCACGCGTTTCTTGGCGGTGACGAATAAAGAAATAATCATCGGCCCATTTTTTAAATTCATCGTAAAAAGTAGGATTATGTTTATCGCATACCGATTTTAATTGCCGATGAAAAAAATTAGCGTCATCTGCATCAACATAATGCGGCGTGAGGTCGATCCCCCCTCCAAACCAACGGATCTGCTCATTTAATTCGAAATATCGGATATTCATATGAATGATCGGTACCCAAGGATTATTCGGATGAATAACGATGGAAACTCCAGTGGCAAAAAAATCATCTTCATCCACACCGAATGCCTTTTTGATCGATTCAGGCAGTTTCCCATGGACGGCAGAAAAGTTAACCCCACCCTTTTCCAATATATTGCCGTTTTGAATAATCCGGGTTCGGCCACCTCCACCACCATCCCTTTCCCATAGCTCTTCCTCAAATCGGGCCGAACCATCCAAACGCTCCAAGGCCTGGCATATTTCATCTTGAATTTCTTTATAAGCTAAAGCAATTGCTTCTCTTGTTATCATCTACTCTATCGCTACGTTTATGTTAATTTTTCGCTCAAAGCCTGAATAATTTTGGATGCAGGTTGATGTTGATATAAAATTTGGTATACTGCATCACAAATTGGTAATTCGACTGCATACTTTTCTGCATATTCCTGAATACAAGCCGATGCATAATAGCCCTCAGCCACCATATTCATTTCGAGTTGTGCAGACTGCACACTATATCCTTTACCGATCATATTACCAAATGTTCGGTTACGGCTGAATTGCGAATATGCTGTTACCAACAAGTCCCCTAGATAAGCCGAGGTATTAACATCCCTGGATGTATCACCATCTACTTTAGCTACAAACTGGCGCATTTCGCGAATAGCGTTAGAAACCAGTACCGCCTGAAAGTTATCGCCATAGCCCAACCCATGACAGATACCACCCGCCAAGGCATAAATATTTTTTAATACAGCTCCAAACTCAATACCTAAAATATCTGCAGATAGGATCGTTTTAATGACCCTAGAAGATAAAAGAGACGCTACCAAAGCTGCACTTTCCAAATTTTTGCAACCAAATGTCAGATAAGATAGCTTGCCCAATGCAACTTCCTCAGCGTGGCAGGGACCTCCAACCACACAAATCTGCTCGATGTCAATATCATAATGCTGTTCCAAAAACTCGCCAATAATTAGATTATCTTTAGGAATAATCCCTTTAATGGCAGATACCACAATTTTATCTTTAAAATCTTCTTTGGTGACACCCCTCAATGCGTCTTTTAAGTAGGCTGCTGGCGTATTTAAAATAACAATATCCGAATTAGTAACAACATTTTTGGCATTTGTATCAATGGAAGTAATATTCAAATCCACAGAAATTCCACTCAAATAAGTTGGATTGTGTTTAAATTTTTGAATATATTCGGCATCTTCCTCTTTTCTAATCCACCAAAAAATATGTTTGTCTTGGTCATTTTCGCATAGCATCTTGATCATCGCCGTCGCCCAGCTCCCGCTACCTATTATACCAATCTTTTTCCCCTGCATGTTTTTAATTTGTTTTCGAAAGCAAATATACTTATTTACTGCT
>JAQZAZ010000293.1 GCA_029239355.1 Sphingobacterium sp. | reverse complement strand
ACGGAAGTCGGCTTTGGTCGCTGTATAGGGTTCCATAAATACCTGTGGATTCCGTTCCGCCAATGGGAACCAGGAATTTTGTACCTGAACCATGATACGATGTCCTTTTTTAAAGGTGTGCGCAACATCCGGCATCACAAAATCTACTTTCTCCACGAGACCGGGAGTCAATGCCTGTGGTTTGTCAAAGCCGTTTCGGTATTTTCCAGCCATGATTTCGCCTCTGACCATCATTTGGTATCCCGCCATTGTTTTTCCTTCAAAACTGGGAGCATCATTGGGATAAACGTCAATGAGTTTAACAACATAATCCGCATCGGTACCTGTTGATGATACTTTAAGAAAGTTTTTGATCGGGCCGACAATGGTAATGTCTTCGGTCAAAGCTGCTGTTTGATAGACCATGACATCGGGGCGATTGGCTGCAAAGCGTTGATCATCGACCATGTACTCGCGTGTACGGTTTTGGATGAGTCCGCCTTGATGTGGAACAGGTTTGTTGGGGTCCGTTACATATTCATCCCATGAATCCGTGCGTTGGACTTTCTCAAAACCAAGTTTGCCCTGTGGCTGAAAATAAAGTTTTTTTGTCTCGACATTTTTGGGTGGCCATTGTTCGAATTGCTTCCATTCATTACTCCCCGAAATAAAGATATTGGCCTCGGCAGGAGAGAAGCTACCTTCTTCCTTTAAGTAGTGACTGAAAAAGGGCTGTTCAAATTTTTCCTGATAGGTGATACTTGTTTTTTTCTCAAATTGAATGTCGCCCAAATGATCTCCTGCTGCGCGAACCCATCCACCGTGATACCAGGGGCCCGCAACCAAAATCGAATTATTTGTTTTGCTTTTTTCTTCAATAGATTGATAGGTTTTAAATGTACCATAGGCATCTTCGGCATCAAAAAAACCGCCAACAACCATAACTGCAGGTTTGACATTTTGCAGGTAATTGGTGATGACACGTGTTTTCCAAAATTCATCGTAGTTGGGATGCTTAAAGAGGTCGTTCCAGAATTTGACCGAATCGCCAAAATACTTTTCTTTGAGCTCTTTGGCGGTTCCGCCTTCAAGGAAAAAATTATATTTATCGACCTCGTTGATCTGAATGTTACTTTTGAATTGATCGGGGGTAATTGGTTTTGGACGTGGCACACCAAATGTTGACATAAATGTGAAAGCATCTTGCAGGAATAATACACCATTGTGGTGAAAATCATCCCCAATAAACCAATCGGTCACCGGAGCCTGTGGCGAGACCGCTTTAAGGCTGGGATGGCTCTTGACCAGTCCCACCGTGGAGTAGAAACCGGGGTAGGAAATCCCATAGAGACCCGCTTTTCCATTGTAGTTTTTTACATTTTTCTGTAGCCACTCTAAAGCGTCGTAGGTGTCTGTGCTCTCGTCGATCGCTTTTTTATCTTTACTTAGGTTTGTTGGTCGAACATCTTCAAAATCACCTTCACTCATCCATTTTCCACGGACATCCTGATAAACAAAGATATAGCCGTCCCGCATCATCGATGGAAAGTTGCCCAAACTTTTCTTGTACTCATTTTGGCCATAAGGCCCCACGGTATAAGGTGTTCGGTTTAATAAAATGGGATATTTCTTGGATTTATCTTTGGGGCTGTAGATCACGGTAAACAATTTCTTGCCATCTCGCATCGGGACCGTTACTTCGGTTTTCTCATAATAATCCCGAACATAAGCGGAATCTGTGGTAGTCTGTGCATGGAGCTGGCTCCCGGTTAACAATGCTAAAGCCAGAAACGAAATGGTAGTTTTCATTGAAATAATTATTTAGGAATGTTGATTTTTCATGGTTTACATAAACTTCTTACACTCGTTTAACCTAAACTCATGACGGTTTCATCAATTATCAGTCTAAAGGTAACGCTCTGGAAGACATTTTCCAATTTTATTGTCATATTTATATCGAATAGAAAAAGAAAAATTGACCAATTTTTTAGAAAGAATAACTTTTTTCGAATTGTATTTGGATTAGTTTTTTAATGTTAATATATTGAGTTAAATTAGTTATGATTATATTTTGTTTTCGCAAGTATGGTCAAATGCCTTATATTTCAGTGAGATGGACGATGTTGGCTTGGGGTGCTTATTCATTTCATCTCGTTTCTTTTGCCTTCGAATAGGCATCGAAACAGCAATTGTCATGATTTTATAAATAAAGTGACGATGGGTATGAAATATGTTTTTTTAAGCTAATTTTAAGAATTATTTTATCATAAAACATCAATTAAATAACAATTTAAGTATATAGAATTAATATGGGACAACAAGTGAAAGATGCCAATGGTAAATTGGGTATTCTTATTCCGGGATTAGGTGCTGTGGCTACAACATTGATCGCTGGTGTGGCATCTATAAACAAAGGTTTTTCAAAACCAATAGGATCTGTTTCTCAATTGAGCAGAATCCGTTTAGGTAAGCGCACGGAGAATAGAAATCCTTTAATCAAGGATTTCGTCCCTTTGGCAAAGTTGGAAGATGTCGTTTTTGGTGGTTGGGACGTATATGAAGATAACGTATATGAAGCTGCTTCAAAAGCACAGGTATTAGAACAAGGGCAACTTGACGCTGTAAAAGCTGAATTGGAAGCAATTCAACCAATGAAAGCTGTGTTTGATCGTAATTTTGTTAAAAATTTGGACGGCACGCACATCAAATCAGAGAAAACACGTCGCGAATTGGCTGATGCCGTACAACGTGATATCCGCGAATTTAAAGAAAAAAACGGCTTAGACCGTGTCGTAATAGTCTGGTGCGGTTCTACTGAACGTTATATTGAAACAAATGAAGCTTTCTCAACAATTGCAAAATTAGAAGAGGCTTTGGATAATGACGATCAACGCATTCCACCGAGCATGATCTATTGTTATGCGGCTATAAAAGAAGGCGCTCCTTATGTTAATGGTGCACCAAACTTGACATGTGACGTCCCTGCGATCGTTGAATTAGCTCATGAATATGGTGTTGCAATTGCTGGAAAAGACTTCAAAACTGGTCAAACGTTGATGAAAACAATTGTTGCTCCTGGTCTTCAGGCAAGAGCGCTTGGCGTTGAAGGTTGGTTCTCAACAAATATTTTAGGTAACCGCGATGGATTGGTATTGGATGATCCTGAAAATTTCAAAACTAAAGAAGTTTCTAAATTATCTGTATTGGAAGAGATCTTAGATGCGAAAAAGAATCCTGAATTATACGGTGATCTATACCATAAGGTACGTATCAATTATTACCCACCTCACGGTGATAATAAAGAATCTTGGGATAATATCGATATCTTTGGTTGGTTAGGTTACAAAATGCAAATTAAGATTAATTTCTTATGTCGAGATTCAATTTTAGCGGCTCCGGTTGCGTTGGATTTGGCATTATTTATTGATTTGGCGCAACGTGCTGGCATGTCAGGTATCCAAGAATGGTTGTCCTTCTACTTGAAATCTCCACAAACTGCACCAGGTTTACCTCCTGAGCATGATATCTTCAAACAATTAATGAAATTGCAAAATACCTTGCGTCATATTATGGGCGAGGATTTGATTACGCACTTGGGATTAGATTATTACCAAGAGTTAGTAGACAGTATTCAATAAATTACCTTTATAAAAAGGGGAATAATTGCTTCGGGCAGTTCTTCCCCTTTTTCTTCGGGACAATTAGTGTATGAACTTGTATAACCCGCTCTATTTAGAGATGGTGGAGGGGGCTATCAAGCAATTGTCCGGAAATAACCCGCTGTCAATTTTTGCGTTTGCGAACGTTGAGATCGTGATAGGGGTTTTACTTTTTTAATGAATGATTTTATTTTGCAATTAGAAGGAATGGAATTTGCTATCATTGCGGCGGGAGAAGGATCTCGATTGCGAAAAGAAGGCTTTAATTTGCCTAAGCCCCTGCTAC
>JAQZAZ010000075.1 GCA_029239355.1 Sphingobacterium sp. | reverse complement strand
AAAAATGAAAGTGGCAGTAGTCGGCGCAACAGGCCTTGTAGGTACTGAGATGCTAACCGTGTTGGCGGCGCGAAATTTCCCAGTAACAGAATTAATTCCGGTAGCTTCAGAGCGCAGTAAGGGTAAGGAAATTGAATTCAAGGGAAAGAAGTATAAGGTGGTTACACCATCTGAGGCTATTGCTCTGAAACCTGATGTTGCATTGTTCTCTGCAGGAGGGGATACATCTAAGGAGTTTGCACCGAAGTTTGCAGAAGCCGGAATTACAGTGATTGACAATTCGTCGGCATGGCGTATGGACCCGACGAAGAAATTGGTCGTTCCGGAAGTTAATGGCGATGTATTATCGGCTGATGATAAGATCATTGCAAACCCAAATTGTTCTACTATTCAAATGGTAGTGGCGTTAAAACCATTACATGATAAATATAAAATTAAACGTGTCGTTGTTTCGACTTATCAGTCCGTAACAGGTACAGGGGTAAAAGCTGTTAACCAGCTGATGGATGAACGCGCAGGTAAAGATGGCGAAAAAGCTTATCCATATCAGATTGACTTGAACGTCATTCCGCATATTGACGTGTTTCAGGAGAATGGTTACACCAAGGAGGAAATGAAAATGATTTTGGAAACAAACAAGATCATGCGTGATGATTCAATCAAGGTGACAGCAACAACTGTGCGTATTCCAGTGATGGGCGGGCACTCCGAATCATTGAACATCGAATTCGAAAATGACTTTGATTTAAATGATGTGCGTGCTGCATTAGCTGCTCAAAGTGGTTGTATCGTTGTTGATGATCCTGCTAATCTTCAATATCCGATGCCAAAAGATGCACATGGTCGAGATGAAGTTTTTGTGGGACGTATCCGTCGTGATGAATCACAACCAAATACCCTTAATATGTGGGTAGTGGCCGACAATTTGCGCAAAGGCGCAGCGACAAACGCTGTTCAGGTTGCTGAACTATTGGCAGAAAAAGGATTGATCTAACGCATATAGATTCCATCATATTGAGCCCCCATGAAGCAGTTCATGGGGGCTCTTTTTATAGGTGTATTTGTGATTTTAAGGAGGACAGGCATTTTTCAAGCCGGTTCGATCAATCTGTTGCTATGGTGTCAAAGTCTTTGGCAAGATGGAAAAATCAATTTTATCATTCAATGGTACGTAGTTTTCTTTTTCCTGTTCTACCAGACGATCAGGAAATAATATGCCAAAGAGGTGATCCGTTTCGTGCTGGAAAATTACCGCCGTAAAGCCCTCGATATTCTCTTCAATCACTTTTCCTTCCTTATTGATATACTGTAAACGTATTGCATAACTCCGTAATACATCTTCTTTGCGATTCGGGATGGAGAGACAGCCTTCAGCTCCTTTCCGTTTTAGTTTCGAACGCCATAGAATTTTGGGATTGATATAAAACTCAAAGGGTTGTTCGGGCTTGTCAAACCGCTGTACCCAAATTAGATTTTTGTTGATGCCAATTTGGGGAGCGGCTATACCCACACCAGGATGGTTCGGATCGCGAACTGTGGCAAACATGCGCTTTGACAGTGTTTCCAACATTGGGTCATTATATTTGACATCACTGCTTGTTGCTTTCAATACCTTTAAATCTTTCTCATCGGTGGTTTGCAATACACGAAGGAGCGTGCTTTCATTCCCTGATAAAATAATTTTCTTATCAGCTTCTGTAAATTCCTGTCCGCCATTCAGGTTGACAGGCCGTTCATTTTTTGCTTTATGAAAGGCTTTTTCTCCTGCCATAATTTTTGTTTCTAAATTGTTTTCAACTGGGGGAACTGGACAACGATACCCATTGCTGTAAGCACAATACGGATTGTAAGCCTTATTAAAATCTATTTCAATGGTACTGCCCTTGATGTCATCTGTGGACAGGTCGATATATCGCCCACCACTATAACTCTCCTGGCCGTTCGTCTGGTCTAAAAATGGTAAAAATAAATGTTTTTTGTAGGCAGGGTTTTGAAATAAAGCTACACTTTGGTAAATATTTAATGTTCTTTCTGCACCATTCAGTGGAAATGTCACAATTGCATAACGTTTATATTCATTGCTTGTACCATCATAGGTAGGCATACGAAATACAGGTTCATCAAATAAGACCTCTATCTTAGCTTTAATTTTATAGTTTGGACTTACGGGGAAATAATCCAAAGATGCCACTTGTTCTGCTTTTAATGGGCCAAATTGCTCTTTGGCCAATTCCAAAGCCTTTTCCTTGCGCTGGGCCAAAATTTGTTGCTCATAATTGCTCTGGGCATGGCCATATAGACAAAATGCAACAAAGAGGCTGGCAATAACTGTTTTTCTCATGTAAACTTTTAATAGTCTATCAAAGTTATAGCTTTTTTAGTGAATTGAAGTTTTACACAATAAAAAATAAAAAAATGATGACACTTCATGGGCTTATAGCGGTAGAAGCAGAATCTCAACACGCATATCTCGATACTCAAATCTAAATTGTATTTTTGTAAAAAACGATTTTCCATGAGGTTAATGGCATTTGATTATGGTACAAAACGAATCGGGGTTGCGGTTACAGATCCGATGCAAATTATTGCTACCGCACTGACAACAGTACACCCGCAGGATATTTGGACTTTTCTAACGGAATACCTCCAAACGGAACAGATCGAAACATTCATAGTCGGTAAACCCAAACAGCTGGACGGATCGGATTCGGAGTCAGCTTCGCATGTGGTCGGGTTTATGCGCAAATTGAAAAAGACCTACCCTACAATTCCAGTTATGGAAATTGACGAACGGTTTACTTCAAAAATGGCCTCTGCAGCTATCGCTCAAAGTGGGAAGAAGAAAAAGGATCGTCAACAGAAAGGCCTGGTCGATACGGTCTCAGCGACAATTATCTTGCAGAGCTATATGGAGGGTCGGAACTTTTAAATGCGAATTTTATCGCATGAGCTGCTAGCGTTAGATGACTCGTTTATTGATGGAGAAATGTCGATTTGATGATCATAAGATCCATCTAACTGATGGAATAAAAACCGGGCCTGGGAGCTCAATTAATAATTAGTTACAGATGAAAAACATATTATTTTTTACTGAGGACATAGATTTCAAACTAAAGGAAAAAGGAAAGATTCGTCAATGGATCGTTGATGCAATCAAAGGTGAAGGATTTAAGCGCATAGGCGAGCTGAGTTTTATCCTCTGTTCGGATGCCTATCTGTTGGAGATCAATAAAGAATATCTGAATCACGATACCTATACCGACATCGTAACTTTTGATTCATCAGAGGATGAGGATACCATTGCTGGCGATATTTTTATCAGTGTAGAACGCATTCAGGAGAATGCGCAAAAATTTAAGGTCGCTGAACGTGATGAGTTGCACCGCGTCATTATTCATGGTGTTATGCACCTTTGCGGATATCCGGATAAAAAACCTGCTGATAAAGCGAAGATGACGGCTAAAGAAGATGAATATCTAGGGAAAAGAAATTTCTAGTTTTTATCGTAGCTTTTTCTTCTTAGCGTCTCGGAGCCTCATTCAGGTATGCAATTCTTCCTGGCGGTGCTTTTCCTTTTTGGCAGCTTCTCGTTTATTTTCTTCACGCAAGTGATCTGCCATTTGCTGTCTCAGATCTCTCCGGATAAGTGGGATCAATTTTCTGATCCTCCCTGAATATCCCGAACCTCTTCCGCAAAAAAAACTTGACTTTTCGATTATATTTAGCTAGTTTCAACACAAATTTTCTACACCATTTATTAAGTGTCTAATATGAACGAGCTAGAGGAATATTTCCGGAATAATAATGATAAGCTGATCAACAAATGGATGCATTATTTTGACGTATACGATCGTCATTTCCGCCAATTCAAAGGTAAGGAGATTGTGGTGCTGGAAATAGGAGTCTTTCAGGGCGGGAGCCTCCAGATGTGGAAGAAATATTTTGGCGACAAAGCAAAAATCTACGGGGTAGATATCAACCCCAACTGCAAAGCACTGGAAGAGGAGAACATCGAGATATTTATCGGATCTCAGTCAGATCGTAAGTTCTTGCGCAAAGTGAAAGAGTCAATCCCTCCGATAGATATCCTGATAGATGATGGTGGGCATACCATGCTGCAACAGATTATTACATTTGAAGAACTGTTTGGACATGTAAAAGAGAATGGTGTCTATCTATGTGAAGACCTGCATACCTCTTACCAAGTTTTTTATGGTGGTGGACATAAACGGAATGGTACATTTATTGAATACAGTAAGAACTTTATTGATTATATCAATGCCTATCATTCAGAACAACGGGGACTGAAGGTCAATGAGTTTACCCGATCGGTCAACTCTTTGCATTATTACGATAGCATTTTGGTTGTTGAGAAACGTAAAATGCAGCCGCCTACTCATATGAGAACGGGTAACGCTACAGTACAAGATTTTGACGCCCCACCAACGGGTTTAAGTGGTTTAAAATGGAAGATTAAGAAACCGGCATTAACAGCGATCAATAAATTCCTCCGTTTTTTTAGAATTGGCGGATTTATGTGGAGATAATATAATAATCGACAGACGATTATAAAAAAAGCGTTGTACGGTGTACAACGCTTTTTTTATCATGTTACTAATTGATTAAAATCTTTCAAATTGAGAGAAGAAGAAGTTACCTTCAATCGCCGCGTTTTCATCAGAATCAGATCCGTGGATAGCGTTAGCATCGATAGATTTAGCATATTTATTACGGATTGTACCTTCAGCTGCATCCACTGGATTAGTAGCACCGATTAATGTACGGAAATCTTCAACCGCATTTTCTTTTTCTAAGATTGCAGCAACGATAGGACCTGAAGTCATGAATTCTACCAATTCACCATAGAAAGGGCGTTCTTTGTGCACAGCGTAAAATGCACCAGCAGTTTCTTTCGATAATTGAATGTATTTCATTGCAATGATTTTGAAACCACCAGCAATAATATCATTTAAGATTGCACCGATGTGACCGTTCGCTACCGCGTCAGGTTTAATCATCGTAAAAGTTCTGTTAGTTGCCATTATTTTAATTTTTTTGCAAACTTAGATAAATTGCTTTTTATATGCAATATAATTAGGCGTATATAAAAACAATTTATTCGCCTAAGTATGTTAATTTAAGATACTCATGAATGTGAAACAATGGTTCGTTTGGTTGAAGTGAAGCCATGCAATACATCCTAAGTCACCTATGAATCTTTTCTGCCGGGGGAAATTGACCGATCCTATATTACAATTGATAATGAGCGGAAATAAAAAATCATTTGTAAACAAATCTATAAAATAAATATATTCGATACGAATATGTAACTTTGTAATGTTATGGCATTAAATCTAACAGTAGACATTGATAAGGATTCCGGCTTTTGCTTTGGGGTGGTATACGCTATAGATATGGCAGAGGAGATTTTGGAAGAGGATGGTTACCTCTATTGTCTTGGTGACATTGTACACAATGACGAAGAAGTAGCCCGCTTGAAAGCCAAAGGATTGCGTATTATTGATCATGCTGCGCTGCCTACACTACAAAACGAGAAGGTGCTGATCCGTGCACATGGTGAGGCCCCCGAAACCTATCGTACAGCGTTAGAAAACAATATTACCTTAATTGATGCTTCCTGTCCAGTCGTTCTCAAATTGCAAAATCGGATCAAAACCTCTTTTGACCAGGAGGAAAAGATCTTAATATTTGGAAAGCATGGGCATGCGGAGGTCATCGGCTTACAAGGACAGACAAATAATGAAGCGCTCGTTTTTCAGGATATTGCTGAGCTGGATGAGGCCGATTTACCAAGTTCATTTACCCTCTATAGCCAGACGACAAAAAGCGTGGATAAATTCTACGCCATCAAAGAGGAGTTGATCAGAAGGGGGTATGAAGTCAAGGCAAATGATACCATCTGTAGACAAGTTTCTAACAGGTATGAAGATCTTGGTACATTTGCAAGGCAATATGACAAAATTGTTTTTGTGTCCGGGAAGAAATCTTCCAATGGAAAAGTTTTGTTTGAAGTCTGCCAAAAAGCTAATCCTGAAAGTTACTTTATTTCTGATCCCGCAGAACTGGAAGCGTCCGTTTTTGCCGTGGGCGACCGCATTGGTATATGCGGAGCAACCTCGACACCAATGTGGTTAATGAAAGATGTGAAAGCTGCACTGGAAGCGCTCTAACGTAGTTTACCCGTCATAGATATTTCATATTATCGCGAGTGAATCTGCAGTACATGCTTTTTTGTTTATTTTTGTAGGCTATGAGCAATAAAGCCAAAAAAGGTATTCTTTTAGTACAATTAGGTACACCCGATAGTCCAACTACTCCAGACGTAAAAAAATATTTGACCGAATTCTTAATGGATCCACGTGTCATAGATATTCCTTATTTCCAACGGACTTTATTGGTGAAAGGAATAATTGCTCGTACCCGTGCACCAAAATCAGCAAAGATTTACGAAACAATCTGGGATAAGGAAACTGGATCACCATTGATGCATTATAGTATACTGCAACGCGACTTATTACAGGAATCTTTAGGCGAAGAGTATCATGTGGAATTGGCGATGCGTTACCAAAATCCATCCATAGAATCTGCGCTGAACAGGATGGAAGGTATGCTGCTCGAGTCTATCCGTGTCATTCCATTATTCCCTCAGTATGCTTCGGCAACCTCCGGTTCAGTTATCGATCGTGTCATGGAACTCATTCGCAAGTGGAACTATCTTCCTGAGATGAGTTTTGTAAGCAATTTTTGTACGGATGATTTGATGGCTGAGACCTTTGCAGATCATGCCCGAAAACACGATCTTGCCCATTTCGACCATTTTGTTTTTAGCTACCATGGTCTTCCTGTTAGACAATTGGGTAAGGTGGACCCTTCGGGCAAACTAAAATGCCCTGAGTCTGGCTGTGATTCCTGTAAAACAAATGTCAATACATATTGTTATGTTTCTCAGTGTTATGCAACTACCCGGACCATTGTTGAAAAATTGGGCTTGCAGAAAGAGCAATATTCGCTGTGCTTCCAGTCCCGGTTGGGCAAAGAACCATGGATTCAACCCTATACTTCTGATTTGTTGCATGACCTTGCAAATAAAGGTTATAAAAAATTATTGGTCTTCAGTCCGGCATTTGTGGCCGACTGTATAGAGACGATTGATGAAATTGGCGTGGAATATGCTAATGAATTCAAGAATTTAGGAGGAGAGGAAGTCTGTCTGGTTGAAAGTCTCAATGACGATCCCAAATGGATCAAATCTCTGAAGCAATTGGCACTCAATGCCAAAAATTAAAACGAATTGATGATGTTGTTAGTAAATGCATGTGTTTTACTCATTTTAGATTTTTATATCTTTTTCGCCCTTCGCGCTACGAAGATTAAATTTCCCAAGACAAAAATATTCACCGTATTGTGGTGGTCGTATACCGTCCTCCTGTTATTGGGTGTTTTTATATCTGCCAAATATAATATTCCGCTGATTGTAAGATCCGTTATTTTGGTTGGATTCTTTCTGACTGCAGCTTCAAAGATATTCTTCTTCCTGATCCTCTTGATCGATGATATCCGCCGGGGTGGAGTCTGGATCAAACGCTTATTCAGTAAGAAAGAGTCTGTTGAGGATCTTGTGGAAGATGCTGGCGATCCCTTGCCTGAAAATCCGGTGAAGGGAATCAGCCGATCTGATTTTTTGACCAAGGCTGGTATATTAATAGGTGCCTCACCGCTTATTCCGCTGAGCTGGGGAATTATTTCCGGTGCATATGATTATCGTGTCAGGCGGGTACCGTTATACTTACCTAATCTACCCAAAGCATTTCACGGCATGACCATCGCACAGATATCGGATGTACACTCGGGATCTTTCTATAACAAGACTGCTGTGACCGGCGGGATAGATATGCTGCTAAAGGAAAAAGCCGATGTTACATTTTTTACAGGTGATATCGTGAATGCTCAGGCATCTGAAATGCGGGATTACCAAGATATTTTTGCAAGAGTGAAGTCTGATCTGGGGGTATTTTCTACCTTGGGTAACCATGATTATGGAGATTACTATTATGGAAAAGAAGATTCTCCTGCAAAGCGAAAAAATTTAAAGGATGTGATCGATGTGCATAAAGTCATGGGCTGGGACCTATTGATGGATGAGAATCGTAAGATCAAGGTGGATGGCGAAGAATTGTGCATTGTTGGAGTTCAGAACTGGGGAACTGGCCGTTTTCCAAAACATGGAGATATCAAAAAGGCCTTGACCGGAACCGAGGAACAGGCTGTGAAATTGCTCTTGTCTCATGATCCTTCCCACTGGCGTGCGCAAGTATTGGATACTGATGTGGATGTGATGTTTGCGGGGCATACGCATGGTATGCAGTTTGGTGTTCGTTCTGAAATGCTGCAGTGGAGCCCGGTACAATATATCTATAAGGAATGGGCCGGACTGTACCGCGCGCAGGAAAACAAGCGCTTATACGTCAATGTTGGATATGGATTTTTGGGTTATCCTGGCCGGGTTGGTATCCTGCCCGAAATTACAATCTTTGAACTGATTAAAGGACAAGATCCGAAATCTAAGGCTTAGTGTTGCATATTTTAATTTTTACTTTTGACTTAAAAAAGCTAATATTGTGTATTCTGTACACCAGTTATACATGACATGCAATCAACTTTAAACTTTGGGGACTCTCCCCACACACGCGTTAATATTCTTACCGGGGAAAAAGTACTCGTGTCTCCACATCGCAGCAAGCGACCATGGCAGGGACAAGTAGAAGATTTGCCGGGAGATAATAGACCTGCCTATGATCCCAAGTGCTATTTGTGCCCAACCAATAAACGGGCTGATGGGGATATCAATCCAGATTATAAAGAAAGCTTTGTTTTCGTCAACGACTTCTCTGCCTTATTGAAAGATACCAGTCAGCAGGAATTTAATGAGGACGAATTGTTTATTGCCGAGACTGAAAAAGGAATCTGTAAAGTTATTGCGTTCACCCCACGACACGATCTCACCTTGCCTGAAATGGAGCAATCGGCGATAAAAGCTGTTGTTGACCTTTGGCAGAAAGAATTTGAGGAACTTTCTAAGGTGGAATGGATTCGTTATATTCAGATTTTTGAAAATAAAGGCGCTATCATGGGCTGCAGTAACCCGCATCCACATGGGCAGATCTGGTCCCAAAATCATTTACCAGTAGAGATTCAAAAAGAATGTGTCCAGCAAAAGAAATATTTTGACAAATACCAGCGTACCCTGCTATCCGATTATATCAACGCTGAATTAAGAAAAAAAGAACGTATCATTGATGAGAACGATTCTTTTGTTTCTTTGGTTCCTTTTTGGGCGGCTTGGCCTTATGAAACTATGATCGTCAGTAAACGATCTGTTCAGAACATTGCCGCGTTTAATGAAAAGGAAAAGGAGGATTTCGCAGCAATGCTCAAATTATTGACCACACGTTACGACAATCTTTTCAAAACTTCTTTTCCCTATTCTGCAGGAATGCATCAAGCTCCAGTAAACGATGGCGATCATCCCGAATGGCATTGGCATATGCACTTCTACCCTCCATTGTTGCGCTCAGCAACCGTGAAGAAATTTATGGTCGGCTATGAAATGTTGGCAAACCCACAACGCGATATAACACCAGAAATTGCAGCAGAACAATTGCGGAGTTGTGCTACTATACATTATAAATCTATATAAGAATGATCGCAAAAGAAACTATAGTAAATAAATTTAAAAGCTTATATCAAGAAGATCCTATTGTCGTAACATCTCCGGGCAGAATCAATATTATTGGTGAACATACGGATTATAACGATGGATTTGTATTACCTGCAGCTATTGATAAAGCGATCTATGTCGCTGTCAGCAAACGCGCTGATGACAATATTGTGCTTTATGCCGAAGACTATCGGGAAAGCCATGAGGTCAAATTAACAGATATCGCTATTTCAGAAAAGCATTGGCCAAATTATATCCTTGGTGTGGTGGATCAATACCAGAAAAGAGGAGTGGCACTGGGCGGATTTAATCTTTATATTGATGGTGATGTCCCACTAGGTGCCGGATTATCTTCTTCGGCAGCAGTGGAATGTGCCGTTACTTTAGCGCTTAGTGAGCTGTTCGGTTTGGATGTCAGGCAGATTGATATTCCGCAGATCGCACAAAAGGCTGAGCATACCTATGCCGGCGTGATGTGTGGCATCATGGATCAGTTTGCTTCTGCCTTTGGTAAAGAAAAAAATGTCATTAAGCTGGACTGTCGCTCCTTGGGATTTGAATATGTACCACTTGACCTCAAAGGTTATGAAGTTGTTCTGTTGAATACGAATGTGAAACACTCCTTGGCTTCCACAGCGTACAATAAACGCCGTGAGCAATGTGAGCAGGCATCGGCATGGGTACGGGAGAAATATCCGGACGTTAAAAACCTGCGTGATGTTACGGTGGACATGCTGGATGAACTGGTAAAAGAGAAAGATGCAGATATCTACGCGAAGGCAAGTTTTGTTGTCCGCGAGAACGAACGGGTAGAGAACTCTTGCGCTGCATTACGCTCGGGCGATATTGCTCAACTAGGACAATATATCTTCCAGAGCCATGAAGGATTGAGCAAAGTGTATGAGGTCAGTTGCCCCGAGCTGGATTATCTGGTTGATTATGTAAGGCAATTCCCTGAAGTCATCGGGGCACGGATGATGGGCGGTGGTTTTGGTGGCTGCACCATTAATATTGTTAAAGAAGGGACCTTGGACTCGATTTTGCCGACATTGGAGAGAGAATATCAGCAAAAATTTGATAAGGAACTTTCCGTTATTCAGGTCAAGATTGCAAATGGTACGCGTGTACTTTAGATAAGAATTGCATAAAACAAAAGAGAGAGTGGTAGTATGATAACTATTCACTCTCTTTTGTTTTATCCGCTACCAGAAGGTAGGTCTCAAAATTTTTAGCCAAGTTTCCTTAAGGCTTGATCTAGATCGTCAATCAAGTCTGCAGCATTCTCAATACCGACGGAGATCCGCAACATACCCATTGTTATTCCCGAGGTTTCTTTTTGCGCTTTGGTATGGTGTCCACCCCACATGCTTGCCGGATGTACGATAAGTGACTCGACACCGCCCAAACTGGCGGCATTGATAAATATGGTGAGGTTGTTGATCAAAGCCTGCGCATTGTTGAAGGCCTGTTCTTCGTCCTGTCCATCAACCTCAAGGCAGATCATTCCGGAGAAGCCTTTCATCTGGCGGGTTGCCAGTTCGTGCTGGGGATGGCTGGGAAGCCCCGGATAACTTACGCTCTTGATCTTCGGATGCTGATCCAAAAACTCAGCCAGCTGCAGGGCATTCGCATTGATCTGCTTGACACGCAAGCTCAATGTTTTCAGCCCGCGGAGCAACAGCCAGGAATCCAATGGAGCCAGCGAGGCTCCCAGGGTCACGGATCGTTTCCAGACTTTTGCGATATACTCCACACTTCCACAGACAATTCCGGCAGTTAGATCGCTATGGCCGCCCAGATATTTTGTGGCACTATGCACAATGACATCAATCCCAAAATCCACCGGTGTCTGATTGATCGGTGAAGCAAAGGTATTGTCAACCATACTCAAAATCCCCTGCCGTTTGGCAAGTTCGCCGATAGCTTTGAGATCGGTGATATTTAAATTTGGATTGGAAGGTGTTTCAATATAGATGAGTTTGGTATTTGCCTGAATAGCCTGTGCAAAGGCTGCAGTGTCCGTTTGGTCCACGGCAGTGACTGTAATGCCATAGTCGGTCAAGAATTCCTTAAAAAAAATCGCTGTACCAGAGTAATGGGCAAGTTGCACAACGATATGATCCCCAGACTTCACTATGGCCAATATGGCGGCACTGATGGCAGCCATCCCTGTGGCAAAGACAAGTGCATCTTCCGTTTTCTCCAGTTTGGCAACCACTGCAGCAACCTGGCTATTCGTGGGATTGCCATGCCGGTGATAAAAGTAAGGGTGTTTGGCTTCTGTCGCTGCCTTGATGTATTCCGCAGGATCACTATCTGCAATATAAGTCGATGTCTGAAAGATCGGAGCCGTTACAGCAGCGGTTGAATTAAATTGTTGTCCTTCATGGACGAGTATCGTTTCGGTATTGGATGTCATGCTAATTTTATGGATAAGTGTTCTTTTTTTCGGTACCAATCAACTTGTCGCACGCTATTTAATTATTGGCTGCGCTTGTTCTTGATAGCTAATCATCACCTTCCATAGCCCTTCAATGCAGCTTGCATGGATCGCTTTAGAAAGGTTTTGTTGCTTAACCAAATATAAATAAAATCTACGCAATAAGTAGATTTTATTTATAGCACGTGTTAAGAATACTAGGATAACATCTGTTTGAGCAGGTTTAGCGCATAACTAATTGTATTTACATTGCTCAATGCAAGACGAAGTTGCCCTTTAACTTCTTTGAGGTTGCTGATTTCAGGGTGAGACTGTACAAAAGACAACACCCGGCCAAACTGATCCGATTCGAAATAGCTCGATTTGGGGTTATTGACAAAATACCCTTTGAGGGTATGCTTTTTATAAGATATTTTCTCGAATCCGATTGTTTTTCCAAACCATTGCAGACGTAAAGTATTGAACAGCTCGAATACCTCGTGTGGGATCGGGCCAAAGCGGTCCTCGAGTTCTTTTTCAAACGCTGCGAGCTGCTGTTCGTTTTCAAGTTTGGAAAGCTCTGTATAGAGATTATAACGTTCGGTAATATTGGTCACATACTCATCAGGGATCAATACCTCCAGATCTGTGTCTATTTGTGTAAAATTGACGTATTTGCGTTCTTGTTCGTCAGCAAATACCTCCGAAAACTCATCATCTTTTAATTCCTGAATAGCCTCATCCAGGATTTTATGATACATTTCAAATCCGATTTCTGCGATAAAGCCCGATTGCTCACCACCCAATAAATTTCCTGAACCCCGGATATCCAGATCCCGCATCGCTACATTGAATCCGGATCCTAGTTCCGAAAATTCCTCAATGGCCGACAGCCGTTTATAGGCCTCAGGGGTCAATGTCGATAACGGTGGGCTTAATAGGTAACAGAATGCTTTTTTATTCGAACGGCCTACACGACCCCGCATCTGATGTAGGTCACTGAGGCCGAACATATGGGCGTGATTGATGATAATCGTATTAGCATTCGGAATATCCAGACCAGCTTCTATAATTGTCGTTGCAATCAGTACGTCAAAGTCATGGTTAATAAATTTGAGCATTACATCTTCCAATTCATCCCCCTCGAGCTGCCCATGGGCAACACCAACGCGTGCTCCGGGAACGAGCTTGCGAATTAAATTGCCTAGCTGGGGGAGATCTGCGACACGGTTGTGGATAAAGAAAACCTGCCCGCCACGATCGAGTTCATAGCTGACCGCTTCTCCGATCAATGCCTCATTAAAGACATGCAGCTCGGTCTGTACAGGTTGCCGATTGGGGGGCGGTGTTGATATAATGCTTAGATCTCGCGCTCCCATCAAAGAGAAATGTAACGTCCTTGGAATCGGAGTCGCTGTTAGGGTCAGCGAATCGACATTGGCGCGCATTGCTTTTAGTTTCTCTTTAGCGGCGACACCAAATTTCTGCTCTTCATCAATGATCATCAGACCAAGGTCTTTGAATTTTACATCCTTGCTCACCAGGCGATGGGTACCGATAATAATGTCTATTTTTCCTTCCGCAAGCCGTGCCAGGGTATCTTTTATCTGTTTTGTCGTTTTGAAACGATTGATATAATCAATGTTGCAGGGAAGCCCTTTCAGGCGCTCTGTAAACGTGCGATGATGTTGCAGGGCCAAGATCGTTGTCGGAACCAAAACAGCAACTTGCTTGCTATCAGCTACAGCCTTAAATGCCGCGCGGATGGCAACCTCTGTTTTTCCAAAGCCGACGTCGCCACAGATTAACCGATCCATTGGATGCGGTGACTCCATGTCTTTTTTTACATCTGCAGTAGCCTTTTCTTGATCTGGGGTATCCTCATAAATAAATGATGCTTCCAGCTCATTCTGTAAATAGCTGTCTGGAGAGAATGCATTCCCATGCTGAGCCTTCCGTTTTGCGTAGAGCATAATCAGGTCACGGGCAATATCCTTGACCTTTTTCTTGGTCGTTTTCTTTAATTTATCCCAGGCATCCGTGCCGAGCTTGTTCATCTTCGGAACTGTACCTTCCTTGCCGGAATATTTTGAAATACGATTTAATGAGTTGATATTGACATAAAGGAGGTCATTGTCTGCATAGATCAGCCGGATCATCTCCTGTGATTTTCCATTGACATCGACCTTTTCCAGTCCGCCGTATCGCCCCACGCCATGGTCAATATGCGTAATAAAATCTCCCGGTTTGAGATCCCGCAGATCTTTCAGCGTGATCGCCTGTGAGCGTTCATAAGCTTTTTTTCGTTTGTATTTGTAGTAGCGGTCAAATATCTGGTGGTCGGTATAACAAGCCAGTTTTAACGTGTCGTCCCTAAAACCTTCACGCAGCGCTTTGTGAATAGGAATAAAAGTAGCCGCCTTGTCGAGATCTTCCAATATCGTATAAATCCGTTCGACCTGTTTTGTTGAATCTGAAAAGATCAGATTCTGGATCCTTTGGCGCTCATTTTCTTTAAAATTATGAATCAGCAGATTAAAATCCTTATTAAAAGAAGGCTGTGGGTGAATGTCAAACTTGAGTACGACTTCCCCTTTATAGAAAAACTGTTTCCCGAATTCAATGATTGGGAATTCAAAAAATAAAGCATTGAGGTTTTTCTCGTCGGTAAATTCGTACTCGGGATTATGCCACTCGGGATTTTCTTTCTTCTGTTTGTCGCTCAGGCTCAGCCACAGCTGTTTTGCTTTTTTTATTCCATCCTTGACAATATCAAGTGTGAATTGGGCATCTTTGATCCAGATCGAAGCATCCTGATCGATATATTCCAGCAGGGAAATATGTTGTGAGGTTAGGAACTTGGCCTGCACATTTGGCACGATGGTGACTTTATGGATTTTACTGACCGAGAGTTGAGATTCAATGTCAAATGTTCGTATGCTTTCGATATCATCACCAAAGAATTCGATACGGTAGGGAAGGTCGTTGGAGAAAGAAAAGATATCTACAATACCACCTCGTATAGCAAATTGTCCGGGCTCATAGACAAAATCTACTCGGTCGAAATCATATTCAATCAAAAATTCATTGATGAAATCAATACTTAAAGCCGTATTTTCTGTAATCTCCAGGGTATTTTTCTCCAGATCTGTACGATTGATCACTTTTTCGGCGATCGCTTCGGGGTAGGTGACAACCATCTTGGGTAGCTCCGAGGTATGGTTGAGCGAACTTAATGTTTCGGCACGCTGCAGTACGTTTGCAGAATCCGTCTGTGTGAAATCAAAGGTTTTTCGATAGGAAGAGGGAAAAAAAAGCACCTGCTTGTCCAGTAAGCTCTCCAGGTCGCTTAAAAAGTAAGAAGCATCTTCGTGCGTCGGTAAAATAAAGACCATCGGACGCTCCTGTAATTTATAGGATGAAACGGCAATAAATGCGTCCGCGGAACCGATAAGACCTTTGAGCTGAATCTTTTGGTTTTTGGATTGCATGGCCTTTGTAAGCGACTGGACGGATTCGCTTTGACTGTATTTTTCTAGTATTTCTTGAATTCCCACGAGCAAAAATTTCGAATAATTGCGAATTTAATTAAATCCTCTTAAGTATGTGGTATGTTGTGCTAAGTTTTTTGGTAAAAACTTATCGAATGGAACATTATGGTGACTAGGACAAAGAAGGAGGTGCCGCCCGGATTTAAGCGGGGATAGGGTTTGACAAAAGATAAATAAGGTGATTTGTCTCGAAAAACTATTCCTTGAACGTATTAAGTAAGCTATTTTGCCAGATGAAGTGTATAGACGAAGGCCAATAAGGCCAAGAGGATTGCTAAATAGATTAATTTATGCTGCTCGTAGGCTGTGACACGATAGGATCCAATTTTAACACGATTTTTGCTGTTTCTCATAATTAATTCAGGTCGAGATCAATTCTCTGCTCACTAATATAGCTTTTTAATGTTGTATTACCAAAAGCGTTGAGTGTGTTTTGAAAATCTTCCCGATAATCGAATTGAAAATCCTCATGGAGCTTATCATATTTCCCAACGGCATGTTTAATGCGCCCTGTGATATATTTATGTAATTTATGGGCTGCCGATTGATAGGATGAATCAAATAGTCGCCCGTAATCACTTATGACCCGTTTTAGAATATAAAAGCGAAATTCAGCTTCACTCGTTTTGTCTTTCGTAACTTTCTCATGCTCGTTAACTAAGCCGCTTGCCTGTTTGACCAGCTTGCTAAGTGAAATAAAATTGCTGTGATGTGGTGTATCGGCAATCTGACTTGTTCCGATGTCAAATAATTGGGCGATCTGCTTACGCAATTTCTCAATACGCTCTTCCAGATCATATTCATTTTCCAGCAATTGAAAATGCAATTGTTTCATCAGCATTTTGTCCTTACTGATTAGGCGGACAAGCAATTTGTCTTTTTCCTTTTGTGGCAATTCAAGGATAGCTTTCTTTAACTCGGCATCTTGATGTAGAGACATAATGTTTACGTAAAAATTATTTTGTTATCAGAGATTAAAGAGCAAAGATGAAAGACTCCTGATTGTTCAGCTAATAGTCTGTCATCCTTGCTCTTTTATCCATTATCTTATTTCATTGGAGTCACAGTCATGGCATGATACCCGACCAATGATCTAATACAATATTCTAAACTTTATCGTATTTTCAATCTGTTTCAATTGCTTCAATAGATCTTTATCATATTCACCTTGAATATCGGTAACAGCGTAACCGATATCACTTTTAGTCATCAAGAACTGTGCAACGATATTGATATCATTCTGTGCATATACCTTATTAATTTGGGCCATAATACCCGGAACGTTTTTATGGATGTGCAGCAATCTCGTCACCTGTTTTACTTTTGGTAAGACCAAATTCGGGAAATTACGGCTTAAATATGTATCACCGTTGTTGATAAATTCGGCCATTCGACGTGGGATAAATTCCGAATTTTTCTTCTTGCTTTTTTTATCATCAAAGACGACAATTCCTTTGGCATTACAGATATCCTTATTGATATGCCCCTTGATATCCCCCAGATATCCGATCGTTTTTAGCTTATCTGCCTGTTGCAGCTGTTCATCGCTAATGTCGATATTGTTACCCAACAACAGCATCCCAACATCCTTCACATATTTTTCTTCGAAAGTTTCTTTTGTACGGACCGAGAAACCATCTCTCTTTAAAATATGCGCTGCAATCTCAGGAACATCGCCGACAATGAGGCAAAGAATCCGATTCTTAGGGTAAGAGATCGCACGTGGTAAATCATTCACGTACAAGAATTCATCAAAGCTCGGTGTAATGAAGTCTGCTTTTTCAGTGACACTTTTGCGCTGGATATTCTCTGTAAAGGCAAAGAATTTTTCAATCAATCCAGACTCTTTTAGCTGGAAATCCGAATAACCATCGCCGATGCCAAAAAGCCGTCCCTCGATATTGAGTTGTTTAAGTAGTTGTACTTTTCCACCTTCATTGGACAAAGGGTTTTCTTCATCAAACCCGATAATATTACCCTCCGCATCGAATCTGAACGTATTTGCATAGATATTCTCGGTTTTGATATGATAGGGCGTCACAACGGGAGTTATAAATTCCTTAAAACCTCCGGAAACGATCCAAGCCGTATCTGAATGTTTTTTGAAAAATTCGCGGTTACGGGAGAAGGATGTTGATACCTTTTTCTTGAGGTGAGATACCAGTTTATCCAAGTGGCTTCTGTTGGCATTCAATAATTTCACCCGACCGGCAAGTGCTTCGCGGAAAGAAAGTTTGCCTTCCATGGCAAGGTTGGTATATCGTTCGATTTCTTCATAGATCGCTTCGCGGTCAGGATGATCTTCAAGTGAGATCCGGGCGAGCTCATCGAGCGCTTCTACTTGCGTAAATGTACTATCAAAATCAATGATGTAATAATTTTTCATCGTAATAACTTGTTTTTAATGGTGATGAAGCTATCATGTGCGGTATGTATCACTATTGAATCGTGACTTGATTAAACTCATGATGCTTTCATCGTAATAACTTGTTTTTTAATGACGATGGAGCTATCATGGCAACTAATCATTCCTTAATAAGCAATGGAGGTTTGTGATTGTTTCACTGGAATACTGTTTAGTAAATGAATCAATCATAAACATGCAGGCTTTATTTTTTTGTCAGATAATTTGATACGCTCATGACGGGTTCAGGGTTTGGTTGTTTACTATTTATGTTATTTTACTGTTTGTTGTACAAATTTGCAATTTCTTTTAATGTTTGTTCCAGTGGACGATAGTTGTGGTTCAGGAGTGATTGGACCTTTGCATTGGAGTATTGTAATTTGGCACTTGATGCTGCAGCTGTTTCTTTGGTCAGCGAAGAGCCCGATTTCTTGAAGACAGATAGCATACCAGAGACAGTGGACGCGATCTGAAGAAGTGTTTCGGAAACTTCAATCGTAGGCTCAGGCTTGTTCATTAGGACACTGGCTACACTGAGCAAATCTTTGTTGAGGATGTTGAGGTGATTGATGATATAACGTTCGGCAGTAATATCACTTTTTTCCATTAATTGGATCATGATTGCTGCGACATCCTCTACGTCAACTATCCCAACACTCCCCTTGGGATAAAACTTCAATCCTTTATTGATCATTGAGAACAATGCTCCGGATCCCTTATCTTTGGCCGCTGCGCCCAATATGACAGATGGATTAACAATAACAGCATCCAGCCCCTCGGTAATACCGCGCCAAACTTCCATTTCTGCCTGATATTTAGAAAGCGAATAATTAGAGGTCGTCGGACTGTGCTCCCAATGGTCTTTCTCCGAGACTGGCAGGTTTTCCTTATTTGTGCCCAAAGCCGCGATTGAACTGACATGAAGCAAGCGAATGCCCTTTTCTAAACATAGATTGACAATATGTGCCGTCCCTTCTACATTGACTTTAAAAAGTGATTTAGTGTCTTTCTTCTGATAGGAGACCAGCGCCGCACAGTGATATACTTTTGTCACTCCTTCCAGCGCATCTTCGAGCTCAAAATAATTGTTGATATCTGCATCAATCCATTGAATCAATGATGAGGACAGTAGGGCTGCCGGAATAGTCGATCGAGCTCTTTTGATGGCAATGACCTAAAAAACCTGTTCCTCCAGTTATTAATATCACTTGATAAAGATACTGTTAAAAATAATGTTTTCAAAAGTTAGTTAATAAATGGATATTTGTGTGAGTTGCATCCCAAAAAATGAGGTGTCTTAAACAAACTATAGCTTATGTCGTCATTGTCCGTATTTTTCAGTCCGATCTCAATTACAAGTATCTCCCCTGAGCATGGTTTCCTGAACTCCCAGTTAGGGAATGTGATCCAGGCTTATGAGACTGATTTTCCTACTTGGGAGGAAAGTGAAAGACCCCAGTTGGCGATTGTCGGTGTACAGGAAGATCGTGCATCCATCAATAACAATGGGACCGACAAAGCTCCCGATGCGGTACGCAAACATCTTTATGCCCTGTATCAAGGTGATTATAAGATGAATATAGTTGATCTGGGCAATATAAAAGCGGGTAATACCATACAAGATACCTATGTGGCATTGAAATCTGTGGTAGAGGAATTGGTGAAAGTCAACATCCTTCCAATTATCATTGGTGGCGGACAGGATTTGACTTATGCACAATATCTGGGCTATCAGAATTTAGAACGAAAGATTGAGCTTGCTATTGTGGATCCGCGTTTTGATCTCAACCAGGAGGAAGCTGAAAATGTCAGCCTCAACTCGCGGTCTTATGTTAATCACATTATCCTACATCAGCCCGATTATCTGTTTAACCTGAATTCCATTGCTTATCAGACCTACCTTGTCAGCAAGGAATCAATCAATATGTACGAAAAGCTGTTTTTCAACGCTACGCGCGTGGGTATGATTGCAGGTAAAATGGATCAGTCCGAACCCCTTATCCGTGCTGCCGACTTGATTAGTTTCGACATTGGCGCTATCCGCGCCTCAGAAGCCCCTGGAAATGCCAATGCGGTTCCAAATGGTCTGTATGGCGACGAAGCATGTCAGCTGGCACGCTATGCCGGTATGTCGGACAAATGCACCTCTATTGGTTTCTATGAATTGAACCCGACATTTGACCCCATGGAACAAACTGTGATGCTGGTTTCACAGATGATCTGGTGCTTTATTGATGGCTACTACAACCGAAAGCAGGATACCCCGTTGTATCCTAAATCGGCCTATATCATCTATCGTACTACACTGGAGAATGAGGAACATGAATTGGTTTTTGTGAAAAGCAAAAAATCCGACCGATGGTGGATCCAAGTACCTTACTTTGGATCAAAATCAGTCAACGAACGTTATTATCTCGTGCCCTGCCGTTACGAAGACTACCAGCTGGCTGTTTCTGGCGAGATGCCCGATCTGTGGTGGAAGACGCATCAGAAACTACAGTAGGCAATAATAAAGGACGATCTTTCGTCATTAAAAGACTTAAAATTCAATAGCAGCTAAGCTGTCAATACGAAGCTGTTATTCTCCTAAAATTTAAATCATGGAAATATTTTTCTTTGCAGGAATTGTTTTGCTGTTGGTCGTTTTGATCATCTTGGTATTGAAAAGAAGTGGGGCTCCTGCTGTAGACATCGGCCAGAGTAAAGAAATAGAGACGTTGAAAATAGAACTAGCGCGTTCCCAGCAACGGGAACAAAGTTTGCTAGAAGAGCGTCTGATGCTGAGAGATGAATTGGACAAAGAACGTGAAAGTGTGTTGGTGGCCGAGCGTTCGCTGGAAAGTACTCGTTCTTTTTACGAAGCACAGCTCGATAAATTTCAGGAGCAAAAGAACGAAATTGCTGAAATTAAAAGACAGTTCAATACCGAATTTCAGGTGATTGCCAATAAAATTTTGGAAGAGAAAACCCAAAAATTCACCGAAACGAACCACCGTTCGCTCGGCCTGATCCTCGATCCTTTAAAGGAAAAAATCAAATTGTTTGAAGAGAAAGTCGATAAAAATTATAATCAGGAAGCGGCTGAACGTAATTCCCTGAAAGGCGTTGTATTGCAATTGGTCGAACAAAGCCTCAAAATTAAAGATGAAGCCAATAGCTTAACCAAAGCGTTAAAAGGAGATACGAAAAAACAAGGCAATTGGGGTGAGGTAATTTTGGAGAGGGTATTGGAACGTTCGGGGCTGATGAAGGATCGTGAATTTAGGTTACAGGTTTCCTTGATGGATGCAGAAGGCCGGAGAATGCAACCCGATGCGATTATTGATCTTCCAGAGGATAAACATCTCATTGTGGATTCTAAAGTGTCTTTGATCGCTTACGAGCGTTGGGTAAATGCCGAAACCGATGAAGACCGGGCGATTTTTGCCAAGCAACATGTTCAGTCCGTCGAAAATCACGTGAAGGAACTTTCTACTAAAAACTATCATGAGCTATACGGAATAGAATCGCCCGAGTTTGTGTTGTTGTTTATGCCAATTGAATCGGCCTTGAGCATGTCGGTGTTGCAAAAACCGGATCTATTCAGCGATGCCTGGGACCGCAAGGTCGTGATCGTCAGTCCATCCACCCTGCTGGCGACATTGCGTACCATTGCCAGTATCTGGAAGCAAGAACGGCAGACACGTAATGTCATTGAGATCGCCAAGGAAGCCGGCAGTTTGTATGATAAATTTGTGAGCTTCCTGACTGATATGGAACAAGTCCAGAATCAGCTGGAACGTGCTTTGAGGAGTCATGAGGATGCAACCAAAAAACTGTCAACAGGTGCCGGAAATGTCATCGGGAAAGTAGAAAAATTGAAACGCTTAGGTGCAAAGGCAAACAAGCAGATCGACGCTAAATTTCTGGACGAAGACGAATAAGCAGGATTACTTAATGGAATGCCACGATTGCTAGGTTAACTGGATGTTTTACGGTATGAAAGGATGGATTATTTTATATCTTACGCCAAAGCGATTGTGTCGACAAGGAGATCAGCAGTAGTCAAGAGGGGGCTACGTAAGAGTTCTCATAAGCTGAAAAAACGATGATTGAAGAGCTCGTCAGTAAAGCCCTAAGCTTCTCATACGAACAAACTCTTCAACCGTCAATCTTAAGGTTATAATATAAGCCGTAGCTTGAACTCGTTAAACTCTCCATACTAATATCTCCATACTATTTCCCTCCTAAAGTTCTTTCATACGTTTATTGATTGAAACATCTACATAGGTATCCTTTAAGCGATCAACAGCCTCTTTCTCCACATTGAGGTTCGTATCCGATTCGTAATCATGTAAGGTTCTTAAATTTTGAATAGCATTGTCATAAGGATCACGTCCAGCCAATAGTTTTACGATGACAGGAAGACATTCCAGAAAGACAAAGAGCAGTGCGATAAAGAAAACCGCATTTGCATTGGATTCGTTGACCTTTCCGTTGGCATCGTAACGTAGATTGCCCAGTGCCGAATTGCGGTCCGCAAAACCTGCTACATTGACTGCGCTGTCCAAAGACGCATTTGATAAAACCTTTTGATCCAATATCCCTTCAAATTTTTGCTTTTGACGGATGGCATTTTGTTGCCCCGTTATTTTGTTACGTAAGGTATCTAGATAAGCTTCTTTCTTTTTTAGCTCCTCTTCCTTCATTTTAGCGTACGGACCATAGCCCATTACACCCGATGTCTCCGTCGTTTTATTGCCGAAGATTTCATAATTCAATTTGGTTCGGTCGGTTTTGATACTTGATTCCAATGAATCGCGTTCTACGGTCATCATTTTTAGCTGATTGACCTCATTGCTGTATTTTTTATTGAATGTACTGTTAAGCGTATCAATTTTTGAACGCTGGTCGGCAAGGAAACGTACCCGCAAATTCTCCCGGATCTCTTTGTCGAAAATTTTCAACTCCAATGGACGTGAAATGACCAAACCAATTAGAATAGCCAACAAAATACGGGGCAAGGCCTGTAAGAGCTGCATCCAACCATTTTTGGATTTATTGATGCTCAATACGATATATCGATCCATATTGAAAATTGCCAAACCCCAAATGATACCAAATGCGATCGCCAGAAGCCAGTCCAATGTTCCTCCGCTGAATACAAAATACATCGCATATCCACCAGAGAGACTGGCAAATAATCCGGTAAAGAAGATAGTAGCACCTATGGCTGTATACTTACTATGCTCCTCGGGATACTTTTCAAGAGTTTCTTGATGCACACCTGCACATCCCCAAAAGAAACGGTTAATAGCGTTCATTAAAATATTTTTATCCAAATTGACAGAATATTTTTAACAAGATTTACTAATAAGTTTTTGTTTTACAATAGGATGACGGTTTTTGAGCCGCTTGCTGATGTCTAGAAGAGAAGTCCCGTATTTGCCTAATTTTATTATCTTTGAAAAAAAAATCAGGAATAATCAGACGATATGAAGAAAAGACAACTTTTGCCATTCTTAATCATAGTGGCAACTGCATTTGTTGGTTGTGAGGAAAAAAAAATGATGACAGATAATCCTCTTTTATTAGCCTATGAAACGCCCTTTAATGTTCCACCATTTGACAAGATCAAAACCGAACATTTCAGACCTGCCTTTGAAGAGGCAATAAAAGTACATAATCTGGAGATTGACTCTATTGTCAATAACTCCGATAAAGCGACTTTCCAAAATACGATTGTAGCCCTCGAAAATGCGGGAGGCTTATTGAACAACGTATCTACTGTATTTAATAATCTCAATAGCGCCAATACCAATGATAGTATTCAAGCTATAGCAAAGGAGCTAGCTCCAGTATTATCGAGTCATTCGGATGAAATTTCGATGAACTCCAAGTTATTTGATAAAATCAAAACGGTATGGAACAGCCGTAATACGCTTGGCTTAGATTCTCAGGATAATAAGCTTCTGGAAGAGACCTATAAGAGCTTCGTACGTTCAGGTGCAAATTTGAAAGATGCGGACAAAGAAAAAATGAAAAAGATCAATGCCGAGCTTTCGACATTGACAACACAGTTCGGCCAGAATCTATTGGCTGAAACCAACGCTTATCAGCTTGTGGTTGATTCGGCCAGCCAGCTGGAGGGCCTGCCCGAGTCACTGAAAACAGCGGCTGCTGAAGAAGCCGTCGCCAAAGGTAAAAAGGATAAATGGGTGTTTACCTTGCAGAATCCTTCCATCATGCCTTTCCTGCAATATGCTAAAAACCGTGAGCTGAGAAAACAGATCTGGGAGGCATATCAGATGCGTGGTAATCACGATAACACAAATGATAATAAAGAAATTATTCAAAAGATTGTCAACCTTCGTCTTCAAAAGGCAAAATTATTGGGTTATGCCTCACATGCAGCTTATGTGCTTGAGGAATCCATGGCGAAGACACCTGAAAATGTATATGCTTTATTGAATAAATTGTGGACGCCAGCTTTAGCGAAAGCAAAAGGCGAAGAGGCAGATATCGCAAAGGAGATTAAAGCAGAAGATGGCAATTTTGCGGTGGCACCTTACGATTGGAGATATTATACCGAGATTATTCGTAAAAAACGCTTTGCATTGGATGAGGATGAAATCAAGCCTTACTTGAGTTTACCAGCCGTCCGCGAAGGCGCTTTTGCTGTGGCAAACAAACTATATGGTCTGACATTCGTTGCTTTAAACAATGTGCCAACTTATCATAAGGAAGTTGAAGTATATGAAGTAAAAGACAAAGATGGCGCACATTTGGGGCTTTTGTATGCAGACTTCTTTCCACGGGAATCTAAACGAGGTGGTGCATGGATGACATCTTACCGCAATCAATCCACAAAAGATGGTAAACGTGTTGCCCCAGTGATTTCTATCGTATGTAATTTCACAAAACCTGTCGGAAAGAATCCGGCATTACTGACATTTGACGAAGCGACTACCCTGTTCCACGAATTTGGACATGCCTTACATGGTCTGCTCTCTAATGTAAGATACAGATCAATGGCCGGTACTTCAGTACCACGTGACTTTGTGGAATTACCATCCCAAGTCATGGAAAACTGGGCTGCAGATCCCGAGGTATTAAAGACCTATGCGAAACATTTTAAGACCAAAGAGGCTATGCCAGATTCCTTGATCCAAAAAATGGAAAAAGCAGGAACCTTTGATCAAGGTTTTGCAACGTTAGAATATCTTTCAGCAGCATTGCTGGATATGAACTACCATGCCACAACCAAAGAAATTTCCAAAGATATCAATGCGTTTGAAAAAACGGCAATGAAGAAGATAGGCATTATTGATGCAATTATTCCGCGTTATAGAAGTACTTATTTTCAACATGTCTTTGCCGGGGGGTACTCTGCAGGGTACTATGCGTACATTTGGTCGGAAGTATTAGACTCAGATGCTTTTGCTGCCTTTAAGGAGAAATCTTTATTTGATCAGACAACAGCAGACTCATTCCGCAAGAATATCCTTGAAAAAGGTGGAACGGATGATCCGGAAAAAATGTACCGCATTTTCAGGGGGGCAGATCCTGATCCGAAATATTTATTGATTAAAAGAGGATTAAATTAATCGCACATAAAACAAAACCTTCATGATTTCGCTAGCACCAACAGCTAAAGCAAACTGAAGATTCTTTCTGGCAAATAGAAACGTATACTTTCTAAACAAAAAAAGGAGATATAAAAAAATATATCTCCTTTTTTTGTTTTAGTACTTGTTATTTTAAAAACAATGCTTACATTTGGATATTATTTATAATGAGTCTAAATAAATCTATATATAATATGTGTGATACCAAGATTCTAAGTCAACGCGGAGATACCCACATTAGTGTTTGCCATAAGTGCAGAACATATTATATCTGGCAGCAAAGTTTTGTACTGACATTTACACAGAATAAGTTTATCGATTTTCTCAACATTATCAAAAGTAATGGGGATGAACTTTTTTTCAGTACATTTCCGGATGGTGAATTTCGCTTGATCATGAAGACACCTTACCCGGATATTGTTTTCTCTTTTGATGAGGAACAATGGCAAAACTTTAGGGATGCGTTACAGGAATCCTATTACATGAATGAAGTTTATGGTATGTTAAACAATTAAGATAAAAAGTCCTGTTGCTTCGCTTGTGTTTCATCTCTCTTTCCTTATGCGTTGCTAACAGGCACAAACAAAACCCTCAGTGATACTGTATGAGATACAGATAGCTACTGAGGGTTCTTTTTTATCTTAGCAAAAGGTTATTTCTCAATCGCGTAGTATTTAAAATACAGATCTTCAAGTTGTTTCCTATTCAATAACTTCCGTCCATCAAATACAAAAGCCGGTTTCTTCATCTCATCTTTGATCTTTTTCCAAGCATAGGTTTAAATTCATCCCATTCTGTCAATATGGGCAAAGCGTGCGACTCGTTACAAGCTTCGTAAGGTGTATCAACAACGTTGACTAAAGCCCTGTTTTCTTCAGACGAACCTGTGTTCAGATAATCTAAGTCCGCATAGGTTCGTTCTGCTGATACTTTCGGATCGTATACCGTAATTTCGGCCTGTTCATTTAAGAGATAACCGGCAACATAGATTGCTGCTGATTCCCGGGTATCATTGGTGTCTTTTTTAAATGCCTAGCCCAGAAAGGCAATCTTTTTCCCTGACACTGTATTGTACAGGGTTTGGATAATGTTGTCGGCAAAGCGGTGTTTTTGATAATCATTCATTAAGATGACCTGGTCCCAGTATGCAGCAACTTCCGTAAGTCCATAGCTGCGTGCGATATACACAAGATTGAGGATGTTTTTTTGGAAGCAAGACCCCCGAACCCAACAGATGATTTTAGGAATTTGGAACCGATATGCGTATCCATACCAATAGCTTTGGCGACCTCATCTACATTGCCCCCAGCTTGCAGCGAGCGCCATTCTTATGCCCCTCCGTAGATTAGCTGACAATCTCCGCGCTGGACAACGCCGAAGAATCTATTTGGAACGATTTGATTATAACGGAACAGGTTGGCATAAATAATTGCATTGCAACTGAAATCTATCAGATTTATATTATTTTTACATTAAAATAGGAGCACGATTTTGATAAAGCAAGAGGTTATTGATAAAGTACTGGAAACGGCACGGATAGAAGAAGTGGTGGGTGACTTCGTTGATTTAAAGAAGCGTGGTACCTCATTGATCGGAAACTGTCCATTTCATCACGAAAAAACGCCTTCATTTCATGTTTCTGTTTCGAAAGGTATTTATAAATGTTTCGGCTGTGGTGTTGGGGGCGACTCGCTCAAGTTCGTTATGGAACTAGAGAAGTTTTCCTACCCCGAGGCGATCCGGTACCTGGCTGATAAATATTCTATTGAGATTGAAGAGGTTGAACGCTCTCCTGCGCAGTTGGCAGCCCAAGATAAAAGAGAAAGCCTCTATGTGCTGAGTGCCTGGGCAGGCAAGTTTTTCGTGGAGCAACTCTGGAAAAGCGAAATGGGGCAGGTCATCGGACTTAATTATTTCAAAGAACGCGGATACCGCGAGGATATCATTAAGAAATTCGAACTGGGCTATTCGCCAGAAGAGTGGACGGCCTTAGTAGATAAAGCACAGGAAGCGGGCTTCCATCCGGATTACCTGGCAGCAGGAGGGCTTGCTATTGAACGTGATGATAAATCGCTCTACGATCGTTTTAGGGGACGTGTCATGTTCCCTATCCATAATTTGACAGGACGTATTATCGGTTTTGGTGGACGTACGTTAAAAACAGATAAAAAGGTAGCCAAATATGTAAACTCTCCAGAGAGTGAGATTTACCATAAGTCAGACGTACTCTATGGCTTAAATTTTGCTAAAAAGGCGATTATGGAGGAGGACAACTGCTACCTTGTCGAAGGTTATGCAGACGTTTTATCTGTACACCAGGCAGGTGTAGAAAATGTGGTCTCTTCTTCGGGAACATCCCTGACGACGGGGCAGATTAAATTAATTTCAAGGTTTACCAAAAATGTAACCATACTTTATGATGGTGACGAAGCCGGTATAAAAGCTTCATTACGCGGTACCGATATGTTGCTCGAGGAAGGTTTGAACGTCAAAGTATTACTCTTTCCGGATGGGAATGACCCCGATTCCTATGTGCAAAAATATGGTGCCACAGCGTTTAAGGACTATGTGAAATCCCATCAGCAGGACTTTATCTTTTATAAAACCAATATTTTACTTCGCGACGCCAACAACGATCCGATCAAGAGGGCCGAAGTCATTAGGGATGTTGTTGAAAGTATTGCGCTAATTCCCGACGAGATTAAGGTTTCTGTTTTTATTCGGGAGTGTAGTAGCTTATTAGATATTGAGGAGCGGATTCTGCTTGCCGAACTCAACAAAATAAGGTTGAATAAAGCAAGGAAAGCGGATAAGGATGCCGCGCGCAAAGCACAGAGTAGTTCCACAAATACAGGGATGCCTCCTTTTGGAATGGACGGCCCACCACCTGATTTCTTCATGACGGATGATGAACGGGGTGGCATGCCAGCCATGGAAGCGACAGAACAACCTACACAGTTGACTGCTGAGATCCTACAGGAACGTGAAATCATCCGCATCTTGATCAACTATGGGGATTACCTGGCGACCTGGGAGGGAGACGGTGATATTCCTGTTGCAGGTGTATTGTTGGGAAATATGAGCGACGTCGTCTTTAAAGATAAGGCGGCGGCATTTATTTTGAAAGCATATCGGGATGCTGCTGAAAATTATGAAATTCCCGATCCAAAATTATTTTATTCTAATGCCGATGCTGCAGTTTCTGAACTGGCAATTAATTGCGTGGCAACGAAATATTCGCTCAGCGAAAACTGGAATGATGATAAACGTAAGATCTATGTAAGCCAGGAGTATGAACATCTCAAACAACTGGTCGTTACAGCCATCTATCGGATAAAAAAACGTAAGATCGAGGCTGAAATGCACCTTATTCGCGAGGAAATGAAACAGGAACAGGATGTTGCTAATTTGGAAGTGCTTATCTTTAAGTATCAAAAGCTCAAAGAAGCAGAGCGTCTTCTGGGGGGATTTTTGGGCAATACGATCGTAAAGTAACAGTATAGTATGGCAAAACATCTTGAAATAGGAGCGCAGGGTGAACAATTGGCCATGGAGTATCTGATCAAGATGGGCTGTAAAATTGTGTTAAGAAATTGGCGATTTAAGAATTTAGAAGTAGATTTGATCGTCAAGGATGGCGATACGCTGGTATTCGTGGAGGTGAAAACAAGATCAAGAACAGATTTTGGTGAACCTTTTGAATTTGTGAATATCCCGAAACAGCGGCGGCTGATTCGAGCAGCTCAGGCGTATATCTTAAAACATGCTTATGTGGGGGAGGTAAGATTCGATGTTGTGGCTGTGACTAGTGGAGCGCATTCCGAACTTACTTATATAAAAGATGCATTTTGGGATGCTTGATATGCATCGTAAATTATTAGATTTAGGATGAGCCTGTTCATGTTACAGTCAAGTAGCTTACATACCGTCTTTTTTGAGTTTGAGTTTTTAAATTATAGAAATGGAACTATTGTATTTTTATTTGAACACACAGCTGTGCGAATAAATCTGATCGTTTCATCCGCTTTATAAATAAATTATATAGATGAAAAAAATCACGTACTTTATAGCAATTGCAATACTTGCTTTTACTTCCTGTAAATCGAAAAAAACTGCCTTGGAATTTGCATCTCCAGAAGCGAATCAGGCCGTGTTAAAGGGCAGTCAAGTACAATTAAAATTAAAATTTGACGCAATTACCATGGATTCTGTCGCTTATTTTGTGGACGATAAACACGTTGGTTCTACAACCGATACGGTGGCCATCACGGTAGAAACCAAAGATATGGCCTATGGAACGCGTAATATTTCTGCTACGGTCTACAGTGGTGGTAAGGCCGATTCTGTATCGAGCACTTTCTACGTAGTTCCAGCAAGTGCCAAGAACTATGGATTTGAGGTTGTCAATAGATACCCGCACGACACCACGGCATTTACTCAGGGGCTTCAATTTGCCGATGGGGTATTATATGAATCAAATGGGCGGTATGGTGAGTCAAATCTCAGAAAAGTTGATCTCAAGACTGGTAAAGTATTGAAAGAGATTAAATTCGATGAAAAAACCTTTGCTGAAGGAATGACATTAGTGGGTAATAAGCTATTTATGTTGACCTGGCAGCAAGGCGAAGGATATGTATTTGATAAAAACTCATTTGCAAAAGAGGGTTCGTTCAAATACGAAAATAGCAAAGAAGGCTGGGGGATTACTTATGATGGAAAACACTTGATCAAGTCGGATGGTTCCAACAAATTATTCTTTTTGGACGCAGTGACGGGAAAAGAACTGAATGTGATTGGTGTATTTGACGAGAATGGACCTGTTGATGAACTGAATGAACTGGAATATATTGATGGAAAAGTTTATGCCAACGTTTATCAGAAAGACGTTATCGTCATTATCAATCCAGCAACAGGCGCCGTAGAGAGTAGGATTAACCTAGTCGGGATCTATGAGCATACCTCCGCTTATGACAATGAACTGAATGGGATCGCTTACGATCAGGCCAATAAACGCTTATTCGTAACGGGTAAGTTATGGAATACCTTATACGAAATCAAAGCGATTGAAAAATAGTGGTAGACCAGGTAAAATATTTTGAAAAGCTATATCCTCGGATATGGCTTTTTTCTTTTGACACCAATCGATATATCGATAGTACATTTGGAATATGAAATCATTTGAATATATATACCCCTAATGACACTTGACGTGGCCGAAGGAACTTTATTTGAAGCCGAAGCGATGATCCCCTGCGCAGTCATTCCGCTAAAGGTAACTTAGCAGTAGTCATGAAGATTTCTATTGGATTCCTAATATAGAGTAGTCTAGGAGTGAAATTGATTCGGATATCTGATTGAGCCTTCGAAATACGGTATTTTAATCAGCATAAAAAAAGGGGATGAAAACTTAGTTTTCATCCCCTTTTTTTATGCTGATTTTAGTTCGATTAATAAATCGGAGTAAACATCCAAGTATCGTCAAAACGAGTCGATCCGTTCAGACCCGTAGTTACATAACCATTGTTTTGTACTGCGAATCCAATTGCATCCTGACGTGCTGAGCCAGCAAAGTTGCCATTGTCATTTGTCCAAAAATCGCCACCGATATTGTATTTCCAAACGCTATTGATGACCGCATTTTTGTAACCACCCACAACAAATGGAGTTCCATTAATCGCAAATGCAGCAGCACTAGAACGTGTTAAATCATAAGTATATGAGTTGTCAGCTCTGTTTAAGTCGTTCAATTTAGTCCATTTGCTACCATCAAATTTGTAGAAATCTTTCGGGTAAGAACCATTTGAAATACCACCACCAACGTATGCTACATTACCCACCACGAAAGAGAATGCCGATTTTCTTTTTGCAGAAAAAGGTGCATCACTGATCGCCTGCCATGTGTTTGCAGTTGGGTCATATTTATAGAATTCATTTGTATTAGTTATTCCGCCGTTAACAACGGTTTCACCTGTACCCACATATGCTGCTCCATTTAATGTAAATGCAACTGCATTTGATAAAGCAATTGGTAGGGGAGCAATAGGAGACCATGTACCTTTGCCTCCATCAGCTGTAGGATCAAATTTGTAAAAATCTTTTAGGTTATTGGTTCCATCATTTCCACCGCCAATATAACCGATATTACCGATAGAAAAACCGATAGCGCCATTTCTCGCTACACCAGTAAAAGGAGCTTTTTCTGCCCAGGTATTGGATGCAGCATCATATGCATAAGTATCTTGAACACGGAAAGGTTTACCTCCAGCATTACTTGCTAAACCTGTTGAAACATAAGCAATGTTATTTATCAAAAAGCTCGCAGCAGATGAAGTTTGTGGCCCTTTAAATGCAGCTTTTTCAAACCATTCGTCTGATTTATCAGAATCGTTATCGTCGTCACTTTTTTTACAAGAAGAGAAAGTTGTAACTGTAAATACAAAAGCTAATAAAACGAGTAGCCAATTTTTCTTGTTCATAAATTATTAAAATTTAGTATAAAGGATGTTTAATTTTATTTTAGGATCATTCTCATTATCTTTTGCCAGGATTAATCTATTTCCTGTTGAAAATAGCTCCGATGTTGGTAAAGATAGATATAATGATGTGTTTTTATATGCTGTTGTTTTAATTTTTGTCAAATATTCAATCAAATTGAACGTATACTTGCCATTTGAACCGAAATCGTTGCCAGATACTAAAGGTACTTGTTGCGTTGTAGTCCCATAAGGTGTCGTTACTAAATTAATTGGATTTCCGTTGTTACTAGCAACCATTAATATCAGACTTTTTGGCTGTGCAAAATTTGTCGAAGAAGCATTTTCCACTTCGATTATCAGTTCAGCCTTATTTATAGAAACCGAAGGATTATTCACTAATTCTAATAACGTAGGGAATTCCAGTTTTGCTACAACACCCGTAGATCCTTCTAAAAATGTATCACCATCAGTTTGTTGACTTGAGAGTTGTGGATTCACCAGTGTCAATGGTGCAAACTTTGTCGCTGAGCGGTCAGTCTCAATCTGATTATACTGGTAGGCTTTGTTGTCTATTGAAAAGTATTGTTTCCCGCTGGACTTTGTCCCTTCATTGTTTAAAAATGAATAGTGGACTTGTAAATAGACCGTGTCTTTAAAGCCGATAAGTGTACTATTGTTATTGTCAGGCACAAGTGCCAAACCTTTGAAATATTCCTGAAAGCTTGTGTTACTTTGAATTCTGTTGTCGTTGTTTTTGATCATCGTAAACAGTTCATTACCGATCGTATTGTTAAATCTAAAATGTAAAGAGTCGATTGATTTAACACGGGGCTTGAATGAAAGTTCCGCCAAAGCAGCGTTGTCAAAAGCAAATTTTTGTTTACTGAATATCGCGGCTGAAGTGACAAATACAGGACGTTCGTCAGCAGGTTTTGTCAGGTCAATCTGCGTTTGGGTAATTTCTTCTGATACGCGATGGACAGAAATTTTTTGAACCTGAGTCGTATCACCGTAATAATATTTATTTAAAGGAACGACCAAGCTAACTGAATCCAATACTGCGTCATCCGGGATACCGGCACTATTTACAGTACCAATTCCCAAACGCATATAAGACGTTGATTTGGTACTTCCAGTAACCAAATTGCTATTTTTTCCGACCAAAATCGTCCCTGTGGCTGACGTCGGAATATTGTCCAATTGATAAGTCGAAACTTTGACTGAAACCGTATCAATTGGTACTACGCCAATCGTTTCATCTCTTGAATTATCCAAAGAAAGTGAAATGTCCTTATTACAACCGACAAAGGCTGCCAGCGTAAAAATTGGAAGTAAAAATTGTATACTACGTCTCTTAAAGTTTTTGATCATATTAATTTTTGAATAGTGCAAAAGTAATCAATGCTTACTGTTAATCAGTGTTATA